>NZ_NTLW01000214.1:0-3966 GCF_002632075.1 Pseudoalteromonas sp. ESRF-bin5
AGTATGGCCATAAGGCCAACGTTTTTTTCTACTATTTCATGTTTGTTTTGTGAATTTTTATTGCTCATCATCTCACTCCGTTATGCTAATTGTGCTTGCGCGTCTAACTTCAGTGATTCTTTTTCAGCTGAAATTGTACGGAAAACGTTATAAGCCATAACTAACATACCTGTTACGATGAATACACCGCCAACAAAACGCATTATGTAGAAAGGATGTGATGCTTCTAAAGACTGAACAAAGCTATACATTAATGTACCGTCAGCATTTACTGCACGCCACATAAGACCTTGCATTACACCTGAAATCCACATTGCAACAATGTATAAAACAACACCAACAGTGTGTAACCAGAAGTGTGTGTTAACAAGCTTAATGCTGTACATACGACCTTGTGCAAATAGTGCAGGGATAAGGTGATAAATAGCACCAATAGAAATCATAGCTACCCAACCAAGTGCACCTGAGTGAACGTGGCCTACAGTCCAATCTGTGTAATGAGATAATGCGTTCACAGATTTAATTGCCATCATTGGGCCTTCAAACGTAGACATACCGTAGAAAGATAATGATACAACTAAGAAACGAAGTACTGGGTCAGTACGCAGTTTATGCCACGCACCCGATAAGGTCATTATACCGTTGATCATACCGCCCCAAGATGGAACGAATAAGATAATTGACATAACCATACCTAAACTTTGCGTCCAATCTGGAAGTGCAGTGTAGTGAAGGTGATGAGGACCAGCCCAAATGTATAGAGATACAAGCGCCCAAAAGTGAACGACCGATAAACGGTAAGAGTATACAGGGCGACCTGCTTGTTTAGGTACAAAGTAGTACATCATACCTAAGAAACCAGCGGTTAATAAGAAACCTACAGCGTTATGACCGTACCACCATTGAACCATCGCATCTACTGCACCTGCATAGATAGAGTATGATTTAGTTAACGATACAGGCACTGCCATGCTGTTTACAATGTGCAGTACTGCAACAGTGATAATAAAGCCAGCATAGAACCAGTTAGCAACATAGATATGCGATACTTTACGTTTAATTAAAGTACCAAAAAATACAACTGCATAAATAATCCAAACAACAGCGATTAAAATATCGATTGGCCATTCTAGTTCAGCGTATTCTTTAGAGCTTGTAATGCCTAATGGTAAAGTAATTACTGCTAATACGATAACTAGCTGCCAGCCCCAAAATGAAATTGCTGCAAGTTTGTCTGAGAAAAGGCGCGTTTGACAAGTACGTTGTACGACGTAATAAGACGTCGCAAAAAGTGCACTTGTACCAAATGCGAAAATTACTGCGTTCGTGTGTAACGGACGTAGTCGAGAGTAAGTTAACCATGGTGTATCAAAGTTAAGTGCTGGCCAAGCTAATTGGGCAGCAATCAGAACCCCAATACTCATGCCAACGATGCCCCAAATCACTGTCATAATAGCGAATTGGCGTACAACTTTATAGTTATACTCAGTTTGTGATGCTACTGTTTGGCTCATTTTCTGGCTTCCGCTGCAATAAATGCGTTTAGAAATGAATTACCCACTTAAAAAGTGGGGCCTACTATTACTTCACAAGCATGTTACCTAAAACGTTCAAAGCATGAATGCTTCAGAAAACAAACTCGAGAAACCCTAATTTTTGCGAGGGAAATAATAAATTTTTTGGCCTAAAAAAGATAGGTCAATTACGTAATATTATGACATCAATCAAACTTTGTGGCTTTGTTGTCTATTTTTTGATTAGCTGAGTGCCTAAATTTGATTATTTAGTGGGCCATGCTTGTCATTTATAAGCTTGATTATTAGTATCTGCTTTTATTCGGAGCGAATTTTTATGAAAGCAACCCAATTATGTTATGTGTTTTTGCTACTTTTATTGTTGACCGCCTGTGATTTTGATAATCAAAAAGACGCAAGCATACATAAAAATTCAAACTGCGAACCTAACCAAGAATGTACCTTCCCAAATAAAGTGAAAGTGTGGCTCAGTGATCAATCTCTTTCACCTGAAACACCTTTTACAATTTTCAGCAAATTACCCAACAATACAAAAATCAGCCAAGCAAAATTGAAAGGCGTAACTATGTACATGGGATTTATCCCGCAGCAGTTTGTACAGCAAGGGGATTTGTGGCAAAGCGAAACCATGGTTGGCATTTGCTCAGAAAACAATATGCTTTGGACCCTTGAATTAACTGTTATAAATACAATCACTTCAACCGAAGATACCCTTAACTATTACTTTTATGTTACCTACTAACGAGCTTTAATAATATTACGAATTAACCAGTTAACCGATCACGTTTTACCCCAAATTTGTTGTTTACCTAAGCTTATAAACTTTTCTTTTTGATAGGCTCAAACTTGAACCGGTAATACCAATGCGCAGCAAAACGTAATTAATTTAATTCACTAACCCTTTAGTCATTAGTGCTAAAATTTCAAAAAATACATCTAAAACTAATTTTTTAATTAGTCCTGTCAAAAGTGCGTAGTCACAAAGTTAAGCTTTCGCAAATGCCGGATTTGTTCCAGCCAACTAATTTGATTTATAACCATAGTTAATATCAACATCTCACATTAGCCATATAGTGTAGACCAAATTTTGAGCAGTTATACCCAAGCAAAATAAGCGAACTTATAATTCACTATGAAGCAAAAGCTTTTCTTATGAGTTAGCAACTTGCAGGTGCTTTTACCTTTTTAATAATGGGGTGTGATTAAGTTGTTAATACCTGAATTATTGCTAAACAACAGGTGTAATTACATTTGATTACAAAGTAGAGGTGTTTGATTTCATCTGTACTTTAATTGTATAAAAATTATTTTAACTTATTAATTTTAAATTGTATTTTTATATTAACAATGAAACAAGTAGTAACCTTTGTACCTTTTCTAGGTTGGTCTTTTTTGTCTTTGTCAAAAACCACTCAAGCGTTAAGTTTTCGTTCAGTTAAGTGCGCTTAAGTTGCCTGCCGACTCATTCTTCTTATAACAAATGAGTTTTACCAATCTTGGTAAATTCCAACAAGTAGGATTCTTTCATGACTAAATCGACTCTTGGTCTAGCTGTTGTAGCAGCCATCCCAATGTTTTCAAGTGTACATGTACTAGCAGCAGACGAAGCTGCAAATTCAATCGAAAAAATTCAGGTCACGGGTTCACGTATCAACCGTACTGATATGGAAACAGCCAGTCCAATTACCGTTATTGGCGATGACTTTATTGCAAAAAGTGGTTTCACTTCTGTTGCCGATATTCTCTCAACTCAGCCATCTGCTGCGGGTATAAGCCTTGGTGCTTCAAGTAATAATGGTTCAGGTGGTTCTGCAACTGTTAACTTACGTGGCATGGGGTCACAACGTACCCTAGTGTTATTAAATGGTCGTCGTATGGTTTCTTCTGGTACCGGTGCAGACTCTTCAGTTGATTTAAATACCATTCCTGTTGCAATGATCAAATCAATTGAAATCTTAAAAGATGGTGCATCAGCGGTGTATGGATCTGATGCAATTGCTGGTGTTGTTAACATTATCACTAAAAAAGATTTTGAAGGTACTGAGCTTAATGTTGAAGGAAGTCGCACAACTAAGGGTGATGGTAACAACTACGGTACTAGCTTATTACACGGCATGCAGGTTGCCGATGGTAACTTAGTTGTTGGTGCACAGTTTTCAAGCCGTGGCGAGGTGATCCAATCAGATCGTAGCTTTGTGCCTGCAGGGCAGTCTTCGTTTATTCCACAAGGTACGCTAGGCGGTAAAACATACGAAGGTAATGGTGAGTTTGCAGATAGAACAACATCGTACGACTTTACTACATCGAGTTATGCACAAACACCAAACGATCTGTACAGTTTATTTACAAGCTTTGATAAAGAGCTAGACGCTGATACCACATTCAATGTTGACCTTATGTATACACGCCGTGATTCATCACAGCAATTGGC
>NZ_NTLW01000064.1:0-29646 GCF_002632075.1 Pseudoalteromonas sp. ESRF-bin5
GGACCTAATGTAACTTTAACTGCGTTTGCTAGGATGTTTACGCCAGTTAGCATTTTAGCGCGTGCGTCACCTGCAAAAAGTACTTCTTTAGCTGCCATTTTTTAAATTCCTCTAAATTCTTAAATGTGTGTTAAACGAAAAGTAGGCTTAGCCTACAATGCCTAAAATGTTGTCTTCACGCATGATCAGGTACTCTTGACCTTCGATCTTTTCAGTTTTCTCAACATATGAGCCAAATAACACAGTGTCACCGGCTTTTACTTCTAAAGCTCTAACGTCACCGTTATCTAAAATACGACCATTACCTACGGCTACTACTTCTCCGCGAGTTGATTTTTCAGCTGCAGAGCCAGTTAATACAATACCGCCAGCAGATTTTGTTTCTTCTTCTAGACGTTTAACGATTACGCGATCTTGTAAAGGACGAATGTTCATGTTTTTTAGTTCTCCTAACAGTTTCTGAACAGTACAGAAAAAAGCTTTTCTAATTTGCATTCATTAATGGGGGTAGAGTAAAAAATTCCAAGAGAAAAAATGATAAATTTTTAATCTTTTCGTTCAAACTCACCATCAATGGTTGTTGGTTGTTCGGTTTGTTGCTGGTCACGCATTGAGTGCGGTTGTTGCGCGTATGGGGAAGGACCTTGTTGCATGCCCGCACTCATTCTCACGGTTGCCTGACTTGCAAGGCCTGCAGCTAATTTATTACGAATTGCAGGGGTTAATAAAAGTAAGCCAAAAACGTCAGTCATGATGCCTGGCGTTAACAATAGTACACCGGCAATAATAACGCATATTCCCGTGAATAATTCTTTAGCAGGCATCTGGCCTTGCGCCATTTGCGTTTGCGCATTTTGAAGCGCGCCCATACCTTGTTGTTTCACCATCTTAGCGCCTAAAATTGCGGTAATAACCACTAGTGCAATAGTCGCTACACCCCCTATTACGTCGCTTACTTGAATTAACAAGGCGATTTCGATAATAGGGATGATAATAAACAACACAAATAAAAATCTAAACATAATGCTCTCTAAATAAGGTACTCGTAAGAGTTGATGAAATATAAGTGAGGGTTAATAGGTCTCTTTTCAAGGTTAATGCGTAGGTAGTGTCATTTAACTGGATTTCTACACATTGGCTTACCTATCAGATACTATGAAGCTAGACATCGTTCAACAAGTAAAGGTTCATAATGAATACACAATTTAAATTAATTTTTACTACCTGTAAAAACGAGGATGAAGCACGCATGCTTGGTAAAGCTTTGGTAGAAAAAAAGCTGGCCGCGTGTGTCAATATTTTACCAGCAATGTCTTCTATTTATATGTGGGAGGGTGAGGTAAAAGAAATGATAGAAGTTAAAATGCTAGTTAAAACCAAAACAGAGAAAATGAACGATGTGTTTTTAACTATAAAAGCGATGCATAGCTACGAAGTACCTGAGATACAAGTTATTGACATAACAACCGGGAACTTGGCTTATTTTAACTGGATGGATGAGGTATTACATTAATGCGCTTTTTGTTTTTGCTATTAGTGACATTATTAATAGCCCCTGCAAAGGCTACATCAAATAATGTGCTTAATGATTTATTAGCGCCCTCGCAGCAAACCTTTTTACCCGTAACACAAGCGTTTGAGTTTGACTTTGATCAGCAAGGTCGCACCTTGTTTATAGGGTGGGATATTGCGCCAGGTTACTATTTATATAAGCAAAAAATAGAGATACTCGCTAAAGATGCCAGCATTGATGTAGGAAGCTTAGGTGATGGCGAGATTATCGAAGATGAATTTTTTGGTAAAACAGAGGTGTTTTTTCAAAGCGTTAGTATCATCAGTAAGCTGAGTGACGTAAATGAAGGCGCCGTAGTCAAAGTGCGTTATCAAGGCTGTGCTGAGGCTGGACTCTGTTACCCGCCTGAAGTTATCACTATTCCATTGAGTGTGATTGCAGGCGAGCAATCGCAAAATGCAACACCGTCTAATGCTGCAAGCGCATTAACCGAATCAACATCGCAACCGGATGCTGCTATCACTAAAAAAGATCTTTCTTTTACTGAGCAACTGGCAAGTCAAAGTTTAGCTATTAACTTATTAGTATTTTTTGCAGTGGGCGTGGGGCTTGCTTTTACACCATGTGTGTTCCCGATGTTTCCTATTTTGTCGAGCTTAATTGCTGGGCAACAAAATTTATCAACTAAAAAAGCCTTTGCACTTTCGTTCGTATACATACAAGGCATGGCGGTAACTTATGCAGCATTAGGGTTAGTTGTTGCAGCATTAGGTGGACAAGTACAAGGGTATTTACAGCACCCCTATGTACTTATTAGCTTTAGCTTATTATTTGTATTACTGGCTATGTCGATGTTTGGTTGGTACGAAATAAAACTCCCTAGCAGTGTGATGAATAAACTCACGCAGGTAAGTAATAATCAAAAAGGTGGCAACTATGTTGGTGTATTTTTGATGGGGGTATTATCCGGTTTAATTGCATCACCTTGTACTACGGCGCCGCTATCAGCCGCTTTATTATACGTTGCGCAAAGTGGTGATTACTTAGTGGGCGGGCTAACGTTGTATGTATTGAGTTTAGGTATGGGGTTACCTTTATTATTGCTTGGTACATCGGGTGGTAAATTGCTACCTAAAGCAGGCGGTTGGATGGAGCAAGTTAAAACCTTATTTGGCTTTGTAATGTTGGTCGTTCCGCTAATATTGTTAGAGCGTTTGATTAGCGCCAACATTATATTACTTATGGCAGGTATATTGGCGTTAGCTGCTGCTTTGTACTTACACCATTGGCAAAGTAATCAGCAGCAAAGTAAATTAAAAACAGCTTTATGGTTTGCAGCCATGTTGTTGGTATTTACTGGATTTAGTTTAGCTAAAGACTATTTTTGGCCTGTACAAGTCCAAGTAAACTCACAAAAAAACGAGTTTAAACACGTTGCCAATTTAGCCGAACTAAAAGTCGCGGTCGATGATGCCAATAAACAAGGTCGACTCGTTATGGTCGATTTATACGCCGATTGGTGTGTTGCGTGTAAAGAGTTTGAACATTACACCTTTCCCGATGAAAATGTGCAAAAGGAGTTTAGCCATTATCAGTTAATTCAAATCGATTTAACTGAAAGTGATAGTAAAACTATTGAGCTAATGGAAGAGTATGACGTGTTCGGATTACCGAGTATTTTGTTTTTTAATACTCAAGGGCAAGAGCTAAGCACGTTGCGAGTGACAGGCTTTTTAAATGCTGAGGATTTTGCTAAACACCTTGCTACAGTGCGTGCCAGCGCACAATAATAGTGCAATAAAGCCACTTAAGTTTACTAAGTGGCTTTGTTATTTATACCTTTCAAAATGTACCTTAAATAGTGATTGGACCAGTATTTTGCTGTTATTTACGTCGAAATCACTATAATACCCAGCTAACGTGAGAAAATGTTGCAATTTAGCTTTTTTATGCTTAGTTTAAAGTTAAAAAATAGCTAGCAATGGCTTAACTCATTACTTAGAGGGTATATCGCGTATTATGGCTGCAAAATTAAAGATTTTAGTTGTTAATGGTCCAAATTTAAACATGCTAGGAAAGCGCGAGCCAGAAAAATACGGTACGCAAACACTTAGCGAGATTATGAGCGAACTAACAAATACCGCTAATAGTCTGAATGTTGAACTTACGCACTTTCAAAGTAATGGTGAGCAAGCGCTCATAGAACGAATTCATAATGCTTGGCAAGCGGTTGATTGTATCATTATTAACCCCGCAGCATTTACGCATACAAGCGTTGCATTACGTGATGCATTGTTAAGTGTTGATATTCCGTTTTATGAGGTGCACTTGAGCAATGTGCACGCACGTGAAGCTTTTCGCCATCATTCTTATTTTTCAGATGTGGCACAAGGCGTTATATGTGGATTAGGTGCAATGGGTTACCACGCAGCATTAAATGCAGCGGTTAACCGGTCGCAAAACGCAATTTAATTTAAAAATTAACACACTAACAAACTAACAGGCGGGTCGTGTAATGGATATTCGCAAGATAAAAAAACTTATCGAATTAGTAGAAGAATCGGGCATTGCGGAACTAGAAATCACTGAAGGTGAAGAGTCGGTACGCATAAACCGTAACAACATGAGTGCGGGTCCAGCTTACCCACAATTTGCACCACAACAATATGCACCAGCTCCTGCACAGCAAGCGTCAGCCCCTGCAGCACCTGTAGCAGTTGAAGCAGAAGCTGCGCCTGCTGCAACAACGGGTCATCAAGTTAAATCACCTATGGTTGGTTCATTTTACTCAGCATCTTCTCCAGAGGCACCTGCTTACGTAGAAGTAGGCTCTAAAGTTAATGTAGGCGATACACTGTGTATTATTGAAGCCATGAAAATGATGAACCAAATTGAAGCTGATAAAGCGGGTACTGTACGCGCAATTTTAGCTGAAAATGGCGAGCCAATTGAATTTGACCAACCTCTATTCATCATTGACTAATAGCATAACGTAAAAGGCCAACTCTAATGTTAGATAAAGTAGTCATAGCAAACCGAGGTGAAATAGCACTTCGTATATTGCGCGCCTGCAAAGAGCTTGGGATCAAAACGGTTGCTGTTCATTCAACGGCGGATCGCGATCTTAAGCATGTATTGCTTGCAGATGAAACCATCTGTATTGGTAAGCCATCAGCAACAGATAGTTATTTAGATATACCGCGCATTATTGCTGCGGCCGAAATAACTGATGCGGTAGCGATTCACCCAGGTTATGGTTTTCTTGCAGAAAACGCAGATTTTGCAGACCAAGTTGAGCAAAGTGGTTTTGTATTTATTGGACCAAAAGGCGACACAATTCGTCTAATGGGCGATAAAGTATCTGCTATTGCCGCAATGCGTAAAGCTGGCGTTCCATGTGTACCGGGTTCTGATGGTCCTGTAACAGACGATAACGAACGCAACATGCAAATTGCTAAGCGCATTGGTTATCCGGTTATTATTAAAGCAGCTGGCGGCGGCGGTGGTCGTGGTATGCGTGTAGTACGCAATGAATCTGAATTAGTAAATTCAATTTCACTAACGCAGCAAGAAGCTAAACAGTTTTTTGGTAATGGTATGGTTTACATGGAGAAATACCTTGAAAACCCACGTCATATCGAAGTACAAGTATTAGCCGACGGACAAGGTAATGCAGTTCACTTAGGTGAGCGCGACTGTTCAATGCAGCGCCGTCATCAAAAGGTAGTTGAAGAGGCTCCTGCTCCAGGCATAACAGCTGAAACACGTAAGTTTATTGGTGAGCGTTGTACACGTGCGTGTATTGAAATTGGTTACCGTGGCGCGGGTACGTTTGAGTTTTTATACGAAAACGGCGAGTTTTACTTCATTGAAATGAATACCCGTATTCAGGTTGAGCATCCAGTAACAGAAATGGTTACGGGTATTGACTTAATCAAAGAACAGCTAAAAATAGCAGCGGGTCAGCCATTATCGTTCACGCAAGACGACGTCGTTATTCGTGGCCATGCGATTGAGTGTAGAATTAATGCTGAAGACCCTGAAACGTTTATCCCGTCACCGGGTAAAATTACACGCTTTCACCCCGCTGGTGGGTTAGGTATTCGTTGGGACAGCCATATTTATGCTGACTACACTGTACCACCTCACTACGATTCAATGGTTGGCAAGCTAATTACTTACGGTGAAAACCGTGATGTGGCTATTGCCCGTGCACGTAATGCACTAAACGAATTAGTTATTGATGGAATTAAAACTAATACTCCTTTGCATAAGCGTATTCTTGCAGATGAGAATTTCCAAAATGGTGGAACTAATATCCACTACCTTGAGAAAAAGTTAGGTTTGTAATCTTCCTAAATTAAAAAAACCGGCTTTTGCCGGTTTTTTTATGCCTGAAACTTCAATTTATCGCCATAAATAAATAATCTGGTATGATTAGCTAATATGCGCTTTTAAGTTAATTTTGAGGTAATAATGACCCGTAGTTTTGAATCTCACTTAAATGATGAACTTGCAACTGTTGCAATGGGTAAGCAAGTAGCAGCAATTATTGAGCAAGGTGCTGTGATTTATTTACATGGTGATTTAGGCGCTGGTAAAACAACGTTTACACGTGGTGTGGTGCAAGGCTTTGGTCATACAGGTAAAGTTAAGAGTCCAACATATACACTGGTTGAACCCTATGAGCTTGACCGTGCAAACGTTTATCACTTTGACTTGTATCGTTTAGGTGATCCAGAAGAACTTGAATTTATGGGTATACGCGATTATTTTTCACCGCAGGCTATTTGTGTTGTTGAATGGCCAGAAAAGGGTGGAGAGTTTATTCCTGTACCCGATTTAGATATAACGCTAAGCTATGTAGGTGACGAGCGTAAAATTGTGTTCAAAAGTACCAGTGAACGTGGTGCAGCAATTGTCGATAAACTAAAAAAATAAATAATAAAATAGTGAAGGCAGTAATTATCAAATGAATCGAGGCGCAGTTAAACTCTCAGTTTTTCTTATGATTTTCATCATGAGCTTTTCTTTGTGGGCACAAAACACGATAAATAGTGTGCGTGTGTGGCCATCTCCAGATAGTACACGCGTTGTATTTGATTTAGACGATAAACCCGATTTTAGTTATTTTATGCTAAAAAACCCAAGCCGCTTAGTGGTTGACCTAGAAAACACCAAAGAGCTTAAAGTACTACCCGGTGTGCCACCTAAGCACCAAATTGTTAGCAAATTACGTTACTCAAAGCCCAAAAATAAGCAAAGCGTTCGTTTAGTATTTGAGCTAAGCGCACCCGTAAAACCAGTGCTATTTGCGCTTGCGCCTACTGGTCCATACAAAAATAGGCTTGTGGTCGATTTATATAATAAAAGTGAACCAGAACCAGTGGCTTCACCTGCACAAAAAGCTGCTAAAAAACGTCAACTTAGCCAAGAACGCGATATTGTAATTGCTATCGATGCGGGGCATGGCGGAGAGGACCCTGGCTCAATAGGGCCATCAGGCACGTATGAAAAAACGGTTACGTTGCAAATAGCTAAGCGTCTTGAGCGAATGATAGACGCTGAGCGGGGCATGATTTCGCGTATGGTACGAAGTGGCGATTACTTTGTAAAACTTAATACGAGAACAAACAGAGCACGAGAGAAAAAAGCCGACTTTTTTGTGTCTATTCACGCAGATGCATTTACAAGCCCTGGTCCTAATGGTGCATCGGTATGGGTGTTGTCATTACGAAGAGCTAATTCTGAAATCGGTAAATGGATAGAAGATAAAGAAAAGCATTCCGAGTTGCTCGGTGGTGCAGCCGATGTAATGAAAGATGCGGCTAACGAAAAATACTTAGCGCAAGCATTACTTGATATGTCGATGGATCATTCAATGAAAACCGGCTTAAACGTTGCAGAAGAAGTAGTTAAAGAGCTACGGAAAGTTGCAAAGCTTCATAAAAAAGACCCGCAACATGCTAGCCTTGCGGTTCTTAAGTCGCCAGATATTCCCTCTATTTTGGTCGAAACGGGGTTTATATCTAACCCGCGAGAAGAAAAATTATTGAAAAGTGCAAGTCATCAAGAGCGTTTAGCCAAGGCTATGTTCACTTCAATCAAAAATTACTATTTGAAAAACCCACCAGATGATTCGTTGTTTGCAAAATTAAAGTCGCAATACCCTACAAAACATAAAGTACGTCCGGGTGAATCTTTAAGTATGTTGGCAAGCCGTTATGGGATCAGCATAAGTAAAATAAAAAAAGTAAATAAACTAAATTCAAACACGCTTTTTATTGGTCAAGAGCTCGACATACCACAAAGTTAATTACATAAATCTGCACGCAGTTTGCTAGGAAATATCATGAATATTGAAATACTACCTGCCCGTTTAGCCAACCAGATTGCCGCAGGTGAAGTGGTTGAGCGTCCAGCGTCGGTAGTAAAAGAGCTTGTTGAAAATAGCCTAGATGCTGGCGCTACTCGTATTCAAATAGAGATAGAGCGTGGTGGCCATAAGCTTATTCGTATTCGTGATAATGGCTCGGGTATAGGTAAAGAAGAGCTCACACTTGCGCTTTCTCGCCATGCGACAAGTAAGTTAAAGTCGCTTGATGATTTAGAAAATATTTGTTCACTAGGTTTTAGGGGTGAGGCATTAGCTTCAATTAGCTCAGTATCGCGATTAACCCTCAGCTCCAAACCAAAGACTCAAGACGCTGCTTGGCAAGCATTTGCAGAAGGCCGTGATATGGCTGTGCAAGTTAAGCCGGTTGCTCACCCTGATGGCACCACCATTGAGGTTAAAGATCTATTTTTTAATACCCCTGCACGGCGCAAATTTTTACGTACCGAAAAAACAGAGTTTACCCATATTGATGAGCTCATTAAGCGTATAGCGCTTAGCCGGTTTGATGTATCGATTACGCTGACTCATAACGAAAAAGTAGTTAGGCAATACCGCGCAAAAACAGATCCCGCTCACGCCATAACTCGCGTTGCACAAGTTGCGGGTAAGGCGTTTGCAGAGCAAGGACTTCATATTCAATCAGGGGAAGCAGGGCTTCAACTACATGGGTGGGTTTTACCGGTAGGCTCTGTAAATACAACGCAGTACACGTATGTAAATAATCGTATGATGCGCGATAAGCTCATTTTACACGCTATTCGTCAGGCATTTGAAGAAGTTAGTGGGGTACAAGAGCTACCAGGGTTTGTAATTTATATTGATATTGACCCACGCCAAGTTGATGTAAATGTACACCCAGCAAAGCATGAAGTACGTTTTCATCAAGGTCGCTTAGTACATGACTTTATTTTACAAGCGATCAAGCAAGTTGTTGTGCCATTGCAAGGTGAGTTTAACAATGAAGCGGTAACGACAGCTGATGATCATTTACCTGCATTTACTCATGCCATGCATCCGTCGACATCTAAAAATGAGACTAGCGGCGGTTACGATTATCCTAAATCTCAGTTACAACCAAATTACTCAGGTAGTTCAAGTTCAACTGGTGCAAAAAGTGGTGGTGGCGAATACAGAGCATCATCAAGTGCAAACCATCAAGACGTGAATGCGTTTTATCAAGGAGTGAGTGAACAACATGCTGCGCACTTTGATGTCGTGGCGCAAACCACTCAGCAAGATTCATCAGTACCTGATCAAAGTGCTGTAAATATGGTGTCTATTATTAGTTTGCATGATGGAAACTGTGTCTTTAGTGCGCAGCAGGAGCTATTTTGCTCACATTTTAAATACGCCATAGTTGATGATTGGCATGAGCAAATTAAAGAGCAAGGTAGCCTTGAAGGTAAAGCATTGTTATTACCTGTAAGGGTTAATTTATCAAAAGAAGACTGTTTGCTAATCGAAGGGCAGCAATCGTGGTTCACGCTGCTTGGCTTTGAATTGGTGATTGAGAAGCAGTTTGTTATGGTTAAAAAGCTGCCATCATGTTTGTATTTACTTGATGTAAGTAATGCTGTTAACGAGTTACTAAGCGCCTGTAAAAGGCAGCTTGAAAACATAGAAGGTTGGTTAAAATGGCAGGCAGAATGTATACCGCCGCGCTTTTATGCTAGCAACGTATTTATAACTCAACAAATGCGCTTACAAAATAATCCGCAAACTATTGAACGCTTGCGTGAAAAAGCAGTTAAAATAGAGCTAAGTCAGTATTTAGCGCAATTAAATTAGGGTGTTCGTGTTGAGTCAATTACCAGTTATATTTTTAATGGGTCCCACTGCTGCAGGTAAAACAGCATTGGCTATTTCTTTGTGCGAGCATTTAAATACAGAGATAATCAGCGTCGATTCAGCATTAGTGTATAAAGGTATGGACATTGGCACTGCAAAACCTGATTCAGAAGAATTAGCTCGCGCTCCACATCATCTTATTGATCTGCTTGACCCGAGTGAAACGTATTCTGTTGCAGATTTTAGGCGTGATGCAATAAAAAAAATTGATGAATTTCATCAACAAGGTAAAGTACCTGTATTAGTTGGAGGTACAATGCTGTACTTCAAGGCACTTATTGACGGTTTATCGCCTCTGCCTGAGGCAGACCCAGCTATAAGGGCTCAACTTGAAGCAGAGGCTAGTGAGTTTGGCTGGCCACACTTGTATCAAGAACTCGTAAAAATAGATCCACAAGCGGCACAAAAAATGAGTGAAAACGACTCGCAAAGAATTAACCGTGCGCTGGAGGTATATCGATTAACCGGTAAAACAATGACTGAACTGCAAAAGCAAAAGCAGCCACCTTTACCGTATACTTTTCATCAATTTGCCATCGCGCCGCAAGAGCGAAGTGAATTACATCAACGAATTGAAGAAAGGTTTAAAATAATGATAGATCAGGGGTTTGAAAATGAAGTTTCGGCCTTATATCTACGTAAAGATTTACATCACAATATGCCTTCTATTCGTTGTGTGGGCTATAGACAGATGTGGGATTACCTTGCGGGTGAAGTAAGTCATGATGAAATGGTATTTCGAGGTATTGCAGCAACCCGGCAATTGGCTAAGCGTCAATTAACTTGGTTGAGAAGTTGGCCTGATGTTACTTGGTTAACAACCGGCGATGAAGAAAACTTGCATCATGTAGTAAGTTCGCTAAGCTAGTAGTAGTTGGATATGATTTAGCTTTATTAAATGAGTTCAGCCACTTAATTATAATAACACCTAGAACGAAGGAAGAATAACATGGCAAAAGGCCAATCGTTACAAGACCCATTTTTGAATGCACTACGTCGTGAGCGCATTCCGGTATCAATCTTTTTGGTTAATGGCATAAAATTACAAGGTAAAATCCAGTCATTTGATCAATTTGTTATTTTACTTGAAAACACGGTAAACCAAATGGTTTACAAACACGCAATTTCAACAGTTGTACCTGCTCGCGCAGTCAACTTCCAAGGTGTTCAAGGGAGCGATGACACTGAAGAACCAGAAGCTGGAAACTTTTAATTAGGAGCGTAATGCTTGTTTGACCGCTATGAATCCGGCGAACAGGCAATTTTAGTTCATATCGACTTACCTAAAGAAGGGGATCGTGAAGATCTTCATGAATTAGAGATGTTGGTATCTTCTGCTGGTGTTAGTAGTTTGGCGGTTGTGCAAGGCAGCCGTCAAGCACCACATCCGAAACTATTCGTCGGTACCGGTAAAGCAGAAGAAATAGCTGAGATTGTCAAAATCCACAATGCAGATGTCGTTATTTTTAATCATCAACTCAGACCGTCACAAGAACGCAACTTAGAGCGCGTTTGTCAGTGCCGTGTGCTTGATAGAACGACCCTTATTCTTGATATTTTTGCCCAACGTGCACGTACCCATGAGGGTAAATTGCAGGTTGAATTGGCACAACTTCGTCATATGTCTACTCGGCTGATCCGAGGGTGGACTCACCTTGAGCGTCAAAAGGGCGGTATTGGTTTACGTGGACCAGGTGAAACTCAATTAGAGACCGATAGGCGTTTACTGCGCGTACGTATTCAAAGTATTCGTGCACGACTACAAAAAGTGGCAGTCCAGCGTGAGCAGGGTAGACGCGCGCGTAACCGTAATGAAATTCCAACGGTGTCGTTAGTGGGTTACACTAATGCGGGTAAATCTACATTATTTAATCGTATTACAGATTCTGAGGTCTATGCTGCCGATCAGCTTTTTGCGACGCTTGACCCAACACTGCGTAAACTGGAGTTGGGTGATGTTGGCCAAGTGATTTTAGCCGATACCGTGGGTTTTATCCGTCATTTGCCTCACGATTTAGTGGCTGCATTTAAAGCAACATTGACCGAAACACGTGAAGCCGATTTGCAGTTACACGTAATTGATGCTGCTGATTCGCGGATTAAAGAAAATATTGAACAAGTGCAATCGGTGCTTAAAGAAATTGAAGCCGATGACGTTCCACAGCTATTAATTTATAATAAAATTGATGCGCTTGACAATGTTGCTCCGCGTATTGATCGAGATAGTGAAGGTCAACCTATAAGAGTATGGTTATCTGCACAAACGGGTGAAGGGTGTGAATTACTAAGCGAAGCCATTAGCGAATTGCTTGCTAAAAAAATGTTTAGTGAAACGCTTTTATTAACCCCATTATACGGGCGTTTAAGGGCTTCACTTTTTAGCTTAAATGCGGTGCATGAAGAGCGATTTGATGAACAAGGCAATTGGCTACTAGATGTAAGAATGCCAATGGTTGAATGGAATCGCTTAATTAAAGAATTTGGTCCTGAAATTGTTGGTTTTATCAACCGAGATTAAAAATTGACGTTTAAATGTCGGTTTTTGTATGAGAAACGCAGTAGATTTGATAGATTTAACACAATTTCCTAATTTATTTAGATAACAATGGAGTATAGCTATGGCCTGGAATGAACCGGGTAATAATGGCAATGACAAAGATCCGTGGAACAATAAAGGCGGACGTGATCAAGGCCCACCTGATTTAGACGAGGTGTTCCGTAAGTTTAGTAACAAGTTCGGCGGCTTATTTGGCGGTAAAAAATCCGGCAATGGAAGCGGTGGCGGACTTGGCGGAGCCGGTATTTCATTTATCCTCATTATCGCCGCTATTGTGTGGGCGTTAAGTGGTATTTATACGGTTAAAGAAGCCGAACGTGGTGTTGTTTTGCAGTTTGGTAAATATGACCGAATTGCTGAACCAGGCCTGCGTTGGAAAATGACGTTTATTGAAACGGTTATCCCAGTTGATATCGAAGCCGTTCGTTCACTGTCGGCGTCTGGCTTTATGCTTACTGAAGATGAAAACGTGGTAAGTGTTGAGTTTCAGGTGCAATACCGTGTTATTGACCCATACCTTTACAAGTTTAGCGTAACGAATGCTGATAGCAGTTTAGAAGAAGCGCTAGACAGTGCACTGCGTTATGTTGTGGGTCATGCAAAAATGGACCAAGTTTTAACGAACGGCCGTGAAGAAGTGCGTCAAAATACATGGGATGAGCTTAACAAGGTAATCGAACCATACAATCTTGGTTTAATTGTTACTGATGTTAACTTTAAAGATTCTCGCCCACCTACTGAAGTTAAAGATGCGTTTGATGATGCGATTGCAGCGCAAGAAGATGAAGAGCGTTTCATTCGTGAAGCAGAAGCGTATGCGCGTGAAATTGAACCACGTGCACGTGGTCAAGTAACACGTATGACGCAAGAAGCTGAAGGTTACCAAGAGCGCATTACATTAGAGGCACAAGGTGAGGTTGCTCGTTTTGAAAAGCTACTACCTGAGTATTTAGCGGCTAAAGAAGTAACGCGTGAACGCTTATACATTGATGCAATGGAAGAAGTGTTAGGTAGCAGTTCTAAGGTGTTAGTTGATGTGAAGGGTGGTAATAACATGATGTACTTACCTCTTGATAAAATCATGGAAAAGCAAGGCACTGCAACACGTGTTGCGTTACCAAGCTCAAGTGACATTCAAGACTTAAGAAACAAAGTAAATACATCACGTAACAGCACCGTTAATAGCAGCAACGACCGCTTTAACAACGATCGCTTTAACTAGGGGAGATAAGCATAATGAAAAATTTTAGTTTAGTAATACTACTAGTTGCCATTGTGATGTCTTTCTCATCGGTATTTGTTGTACCTGAAGGGCAAAAAGCAATTGTGCTATTGTTCAGTAAAGTACAAAAAGATGACGATGATCAAGCGGTTGTTTATGGCCCAGGTTTGCATTTGAAAGTCCCATTTTTTAGCCAAGTACGTCGTATTGATGCACGTATTCAAACGCTAGATGGAACGCCAGATCGTTTTGTGACAAGTGAGAAGAAAGACTTAATTGTTGATTCGTTTGTTAAATGGCGTGTTAACGACTTTAGTGCTTTTTACTTACGTGCACGTGGCGACAAGCAATATGCTGAAACGTTACTTGAGCAAAAGGTTAATAACGGACTTCGTACTAACTTTGGTACACGCACAATTCGTGAAATTGTATCGGGTGAGCGTAGTGAGCTTATGGAAGAAGCATTAGTTCAAGCATCTGAAAGTGCCCGCGAGTTAGGTATTGAAGTGCTAGACGTACGTGTTAAGCAAATTAATTTGCCTCAAGAAGTAAGTAGTTCGATTTATCAACGTATGCGTGCTGAGCGTACTGCCGTTGCTAAAGAGCACCGCTCTGAGGGTCAGGAAAAAGCGGAGACTATTCGTGCTAGCGTTGACCGTCGAGTGACAGTTATGCTTGCAGACGCTGAACGTAACTCACGCTCAGTGCGTGGTCAAGGTGATGCAGATGCTGCCGCTATTTATGCAAATGCATATAACAAAGATCCAGAGTTTTTCAGCTTTGTACGTTCTTTAGAAGCGTATAAGAAAACATTTAAAGGTAAGCAAGATGTGATGGTGCTTTCACCAGACAGCGACTTCTTCCAATATATGAAAGGCGCTAAAGCGCAGTAGACTATATTTGTACTTTTAAAATTTAAAGCCCCGCACTTGCGGGGCTTTTTGTTTAATCCAATCTACAACTTTAAACCACTGTTATATATGTGGTTATTTACTCATATTTTAATTTAATAATTCTTCGCAGAAAAAATAAGCTGAACAGGGGTGATCTTTACTTGGGTTTTCTGGTAAAATCTCGTCCTAATTTTCTCTAAGTGAATTTACAATGGGTAAAAACGTTGTTGTATTAGGCACCCAATGGGGTGACGAAGGTAAGGGTAAGGTAGTTGACCTCCTTACGGACAAAGCATCTTTAGTAGTTCGTTATCAAGGTGGCCACAATGCAGGTCATACTTTAGTTATCGAAGGTAAAAAGACGGTTCTACACCTTATTCCATCGGGTGTATTACGTGACAATGTTAAATGTGTGATTGGTAATGGTGTTGTTTTATCACCAGAAGCGCTAATGAAAGAAATTGGCATGCTTGAAGAGCGAGGCGTACCAGTACGCGAACGTCTTTTAATAAGTGAAGCATGTCCGCTAATTTTGCCTTTCCATGTTGCATTAGATGTAGCCCGCGAAACAGCCCGTGGCGACAAGCCAATTGGCACAACTGGCCGTGGCATTGGTCCTGCGTACGAAGATAAAGTAGCACGTCGCGGTTTACGCGTAGGTGACTTATTTAATCCTGAATTATTTGCAGCTAAACTAAAAGAAGTTCTTGAGTACCATAACTTCACGCTAGTTAACTACTATAAAGTAGACGCTGTAGATTTCCAAAAAACGTTTGATGATGCGATGGCTGTTGCAGATATCTTAAAAGCAATGGTTGTAGATGTAACTGAGCTTTTAGACCAAACACGTTTAGCAGGTGAGCACATTTTATTTGAAGGTGCGCAAGGTACATTACTTGATATTGATCACGGTACTTATCCTTATGTAACTTCGTCAAACACGACCGCTGGTGGCGTTGCAACTGGTGCTGGTTTTGGTCCACTAAACCTTGACTACGTGTTAGGTATTATCAAAGCGTACACAACACGTGTTGGTTCAGGCCCTTTCCCTACAGAGCTTTACGATGGCCTTGATAAGCAAGACCCAGTTGGTAAGCACTTAGGTGACAAAGGTCATGAGTTTGGTGCTACTACAGGTCGTCTTCGTCGTACTGGTTGGTTAGATGCAGTGGCAATGCGCCGTGCAGTTCAAATCAACAGTATTTCAGGTTTTTGTTTAACTAAGCTTGATGTTTTAGATGGCTTAGAAACATTGAAAATCTGTACTGGCTACCAGCTTGAAGATGGCACTGTTACAAACGTAACACCATTAGCTGCTGAAGGTTACGAGAAAGTAACACCAGTATATGAAGAGATGCCGGGTTGGTCTGAAAATACTGTGGGTGTAACTTCACTTGAAGGCTTACCAAAAGCTGCAATTGATTACATCAAGCGTATTGAAGAAATTACTGGTGTTCCAATTGATATTATTTCTACAGGTCCAGACCGTGTAGAAACAATGGTACTTCGCAATCCATTTGCTTAATTACCATAAATATAAAAAAAGCTGCTAAATGCAGCTTTTTTTGTGTCTAAAATTCACCTTGGAACGATCTTTGTATATTATTTAGTAAGATAATTTTTGTACGTGGTGAACATGCGCCTATTTTTAAAAAGTTCGTTATTAGCTGTGCCCTTAGTGTCAGTGTCTTTATTTATATCTTCCAATACGTTAGCAGATGAATCACCTGCTGCAGTACCGCTATACACTGAATCAGAGCTTATCGCGTTAATAAATAAAAATGTGCATTTGCAGCGTGTAAAGGCAGATGATTGCCAGCTAGTTCAAGATATTGAAGCGCGAGCCAATAAAATGGCATTGCCATCCTATCAATTTTTATATGGCGATATGCTTGCTTATAATGTGTGTGTTGAACGAAATGTAGAGCTAGGCGTGTATTACATGAGAAAGTCTGCTGAGCAAGGCTTAGCGGCAGCGCTTGAGCAGTTAGGTCGCTATTACGATACCGGAAGGCTAGTTCAGCAAGATAAAGCCATGGCTATTACGTATTTACGGGAAGCTTCTGCACAAGGTAACTTAAAAGCGCAGTTACGTTTAGTGAAGTTGTTTAATGATGGCTACGGTAGCCCACGGGATTTTGAAGATGCATATCGTTGGTTGTTTAATGCAATGGTAGCAGATAAAGCAACGCATAAAAAAATTGAAAACGCCCTAACTAAGCTTGCGCAAAAAATGCCTGATAGTGTAGTAGAGCGCGCTCGGTTACCTATGTAATACTAATCAAGAATAAACTTTAATTAAGCGAGTTGCTGTACATTTAGAAAAAAGCCCTAATAAAATTAGGGCTTTTTTGTGAGCATTATTTTAGTTAACTTTATTCTTTGTCTTTAGGTTGAGGGTCTTTTAATAACGACATTTTTGGGGGGTGCAGTGCCACAATACGCTCACCTTCTTGAGGTGGTTTGTCCATATTAAGTGTGAATGGTGTTACTTTAGCTGGTGTATCGTCATCGTTGTCTTTATCTCCTTTAAGAATAAATAAAGGGATAGCCTCAGGGTTCATTTCTAAGTATTGCTCCCAGCTAAACTCATCTGAAATACGTGTAGCACTTACTTTTCCGCCTTTAGCAATGACACTGCTTAAGCGAGCGTACGAACCTTCATCCCCAAATAATATTTGACGCGATAAAAATGTCGCACTGTCTTTGTTGGCTTTAGCGTGTGTTGTTGATGAGCGTAGCGAAAACACGTTTTTTTCATTGAGTAAATGTGAAAAATACTGCACACCTAATGCATTGTGATGCCTGTTTGGTGAAAGCGCTAAAACACTTCGGATAGTTGTAAGCGGTAAGTATCGTTCAGCATGCTCTGATTGCGGATTACCATAATAGCAAGGCAAGCCATCCATACGTGCCATTTTGCAGTTTTCCCAGGCAGGATCTGAAAGGTGGACAGGAATATTTTGCTCTTTTAAACCTCGCCCTATTGCACGTGACACATGGTTAGCCCCAATAATTAAAATAGTATTAGGTGATGGTTGACGTACACCTAGTAACTTAGCCACAGGTATTGCGGTTAGGCTTTGTAGTACAACAGTTATAATGATAACTGTAAAAATAAGTGGAACCATTTTTTCTGCATCAGCCACACCCGCTTCCATCATGCTAAGTGCAAACACTGAACCAACAGCGGCTGCTACAATACCCCTTGGCGCAATCCAGGCGAGTACTAAGCGAGATTTAATTGGTAAGTCGGTACCAAAGGTAGAGATAGCAATACATAAAGGGCGTGCTACGAATAACACAATCGCTAAAAAAATAAATACATCACTGTCTAACATCATTAAGTCGGAAAGCTGCAAACGGGCTGCGAGTAAGATGAAAAGCGTTGATATAAGAATCATCGACAAGTCTTCTTTAAACTCTAAAACAGAGTCTATTTCTAGGTCATCTTGATTCGCAAGCCAAATACCAAATACCGTTACGGCCAATAAGCCTGACTCATGGCTTAAGTAGTTTGATACAGAAAAGCTAATTAATACCAGCGCTAAAATACCAAACTTATGTAATTCAAATGGCAACCATTCTCGGCGCATTAATTGAGTTGTAACCCAGCCTGCTGCTACCCCTATTGTTAGACCAACTCCAACAGTTTTAACTAAAGCAACAATAGTATGGCTTAGTACCTCGCCTTGGCCTACTAACATTACTGCTTCAAATACCAGTACAGCAAACAATGCCCCGATAGGGTCAATAACAATCCCTTCCCAGCGTAGAATGCGGTCTATGTCTTGTGTGGGGCGCATGGAGTTTAGTAAAGGCGCTATTACTGTCGGGCCTGTTACCACAAGCACTGCGCCGAGCACAGCAGCAACCCGCCAATTGAGCTCAAGTAACCAATAGGCACTTAAACTAATTACAACACAGGTTGCAATCATACCAATGGAGCATAGGTTTCTGACTACTTTACCAATTCCCTTTAACTCCCTAAAGTGAAGGGTAAGGGCGCCTTCAAATAAAATAACAGCCACACTTAATGATACGACAGGGAAGAGTAAGTCGCCTAAAAGTGCATCAGGGTCTAAAACACCACTAAATGGCCCAAGTAACAGGCCAGTGAGCAATAAAAAAAGAATAGCGGGTACTCTAAATGCCCACGCTACCCATTGGGCAAGCACTGAGCAGAGTGCGATACCGGCTATGTAAATTGCTGACATAGATTAAGAATTCCTTATTATGATTTTATTTAAAGTATAACGATTTTAGTTGTTATTAAAGGGGTATACACGGGAAAATCAACTATTACTATTTAATTTTAGCCGCTAACAAAATATTAGTACGTATTAATTATGGTTAGCGTTGCTAAATATTTTATAAATTATCAATAACACCTTCTATCTTCATGATTTGAAGGTAAAAAAGTTTGTTACTAAACGCTTTTCAATGTGGTCGTTTGAATTTTAGCCTTGATCTTACGACCTAATTTAGCGTATTATACTTCGAGTTCGAATAATTAGGTATCTAATTAAATTATCTGGAAAATAAATTCATCGTTAATGTTACGGTCATATTTGCTAGGTATAATCGTTATTTAGAAGCTAGTTCAGTATTTGAACGTCTAAAATATAATTTATTTAATTACTTGATACGGTTTATCTCAAGCATTTAAAGTTTGAGTTGAATTGATATCTTTCAATGTTTAACCCCCATCGTGGCGGTTAAATCTCGGTCCTTTAGTCTTCACCCTATCTGTTGGTGTACCAGACTTTAGAGGCTCTATGTATGTTGTTAATAAAAAAGTCACCAAGGCTTTTTACAGCGATGCATAAACAACACTTTTTAAACTTTCTTATAGGCATTACTTTCATTGCAAGGTATCTGCTTTTTATATCTGAGCTTAAATTTAAAGCCTCGCTTTTAGATTTTGGCTTTCTTGTGTGTGTTTAAAAGTGTTGCCAAAAAACACAAATTCGAAGCTACATATATTGGTAGCTATTTAGTTTAGCTCATTAACACTGAGCACAGATAAAATGGAAAGTAGAAGACTTATGCAAAAGTTAAATTGGCGACGCATTGTTTTAAAAGTAGGTAGCGCACTTATTGCTCCAGATCAAGACGGTTGTCGTTCTCGTTACATACTTACTATCGCACAGTTTATTGTTCGTTGTCGTGCTCGCGGCATTGAAGTGATTTTAGTTTCATCAGGTTCTGTTGCGGCAGGTTCGCACCTATTCCCTTCGGACCAACCCCGTTCAGTTGTATTAAAAAAAGCAATGGCCGCCGCTGGTCAAACTGAAATGATTGCTATGTGGGACCGCTTTTTTGATTTTCCATCTGCCCAGCTTTTGCTCACTCATGGTGACTTGCGCGACCGAGAGCGTTATCAAAGTATTCGTGAAACCGTGTTTACATTATTAGAGCATGGTGTTTTACCTATCATTAATGAAAATGATGCGGTAACTACCGATGACCTTAAAGTAGGTGACAACGATAATTTATCAGCAATGGTTGCAGCAGCCGCTGATGCAGACGCTTTACTGATTTTTTCAGACGTAGATGGTTTATACGATAAAAACCCAAATCTTCATGACGATGCTGTTTTATTACCTGAAATAAAATCAATTGATGATTCTATTTACGCCATGGCAGGATGTGCTACTAGCGCGGTAGGTACTGGCGGTATGAAAACTAAAATAGAAGCGGCAGAAAAAGCAACATCACACGGAATCGCAACATATATAATTAATGGTTTTAAAGAAGAGACATTTAATCGTTTATTAGAGGGTGACAACCCTGGAACAATATTTTTACCATACGAAAAACCAATGCAAGATTCGGTGCATTGGATGACACACACCGCGAATGAGCAAGGTGAAGTTGTGGTAGATGGAACATTTGATGAGTCAATCGAAGGTGAAACAGGCATAATTCGCGGCGATGAAATTGTTGAAGTACATGGTGAGTTTGCAATTGGCGACACCATACTCGTTAGAAGTGAAGATGGTACGCGTTTAGCTAAAGCGACCGCAAATTACAGTAGTTGTTTGTTGAATTTCATTGCAGACAACGAACAAAGTGAATTTAGTGAAAAAATGCAGGATTCTATTGGACCTGTTATTTCAGAAAAAGATATCGCATTATTGGAGAAGTCATGAGTTTAATTACGGATATTTCGCGTCAGGCAGCTAAAGCTGCAAATACACTTGCTTTACTCGACACCGAGACAAAAAACCAAGTGTTAACAGAAATGGCTGCGGCATTAAGAGAGCAAAAAGCATTTATAATTCAAGAAAACGAAAGTGATTTAAGCGCTGCGCGCGACAACAATTTGCCTGCGGCAATGGTTGATCGTCTAACTCTGAATGATGAGCGCATAGAATCGATGGCTGAAGGGATAGAAGTTATAGTAAGCCTGGATGATCCAGTGGGTCAGCTTCGTGAAATCACCGAACGACCTAATGGTATTAAAATTCGTAAAATGCGCGTACCACTTGGTGTTGTTTGTATGATTTATGAAGCACGCCCTAATGTGACCGCAGACGCTGGTGCTTTGTGCTTTAAATCGGGTAATGGCGTTATTTTACGCGGTGGTAAAGAGGCGCTCAAAAGCTCACAAGCGATTGCCAGTGTAATGCACAGTGTACTTGAAAAGCACAACTTACCCGTTTCATTAATCTCGGTTATTCCAGATCCCGATCGTGCACTTCTTATGGAGTTGATGCAGCAACGTGATAGCATCGATTTAATCATTCCTCGTGGCGGTGAGGGGTTGATTAACTTTGTTACCGAGAACAGTACCATTCCTGTTATTCAGCATTACAAAGGCGTATGTCATTTGTATGTCGATAAAGACGCAGACCTAGAGGTTGCGATTAATTTATTACTTAATGGTAAAACACAACGAACGGGTGTATGTAATGCACTTGAAGGTTTGGTTGTACATGAAGATATCGCAGATGAGTTCCTAAACTTATGTGCGGTAGTACTTCGTCAAGAAGGTGTAAAGATCAATGCAGATAGCTTTGCTGCCAAATACTTTGATGATGCAACTGTTTTAGCTGATGATGAGTTTGGTGAAGAATACCTAGATTTAGAAATCGCGATACGCGTAGTACCTACGTTTTCAGCCGCTGTTGATCATATTGCTCAATTTGGCTCAAATCACACAGAAGTGATTTGTACTAAAAACCAAGCCGCAGCTGAGTTATTTCAACGTAGTGTAGATGCGTCAGTTGTGATGGTGAATGCATCGTCTCGTTTTTCTGATGGTTCACAGTTAGGATTGGGTGCAGAGATTGGCATTGCTACATCTAAGCTTCATGCGTATGGCCCTATGGGGCTTGAATCACTCACAACAGAAAAATATTTAGTGAATGGCGAAGGCCAAGTTCGCGAATAAATTTTATATTAATTTTACAAAAGCCGAGCATAGCTCGGCTTTTTATTTTTGATAAAAATCACTTTAATTTAGCTAGCCAATCGTTTACTGGCTCAGGTTTATGCAAGTGATAACCCTGTAGTATCACCTCCGGGTATTCCTGTAGTAAATCGAAGTGTGATTGGTTTTCGACACCCTCTGCAACAACGTCTAATTCAAATAAACGTCCCAAACTCACAATCATATCTATTATTAGTTTGTCATTTTTATTTGTTGGCGCTTCGAGCACAAAAGAACGGTCTATTTTAAGCTCTTGAATTGGTAATTGCTTTAAATATGTGAGGCTTGAATAGCCAGTTCCAAAATCATCAATTGATACTTTTACACCCAACTTTTTGAGGTTATGCACAGCTTCAATAGCAGAGTCCATATTATTTAGTAGCGTACCTTCAATAATCTCTATAGTGAGTTGCGACGCAATAACATTATTAATTGTTAGCTGTTCAACTAAAAAGGCTAAAAAGCGTGGCTCATGGAAATGTCGACCACTTATGTTTATTGATAAACTTAAGTGAGGGTGTGTTTGATTAATCTTAGCTAATGTTTTTAAGGCATTTTCACATACCCAGCAATCTAAGTCATAAATAACGTCAGACTCTTCCGCAATAGAAATAAACTCACTGGGGCTAATAAAGCCTTTTGTCGTGTGTTGCCAACGAAGTAAAACCTCAGCTCCTTTTAAAATTTGATCACTATCATATTGAGACTGTAAATGAAGTGATAACTCGTTATAAGCGATTGCTTTACGTAGGTCTTGCTCAATTTCGAAACGTCTTTTTGCTTGTTCACCAAATGAGGTGTCAAAAAATGTAACTCGGTTGCCCCCTTTCTCTTTTGCTTTATAGCAGGCAGCTTCACAGTTTCTGATAGTCTCGATAGCGCTTTCCCATTGCCCATGTTGCGGGAATATGTACATACCAATACTTACTGTTAGGCTAACTTCCTTTAAATCAACAAAAAAAGGCAGTCTTACGGATGTAAGAATTTCTTGTGCTTTTTTCTCTGCAATAATTTGAGCTCTTGCTCTGCCAATGCCTTTATCTAGGACAGACAACGTTGCAAAGGCATCGCTTCCCAAGCGAGCAATAATATCATTATTATCAGTATTTGTATGGATACGCTTAGTTAGTTCTTTTAGGACATGGTCACCGGCTAGCAGGCCCATTCCATCATTAAATGAGTGAAACCCATCTACATCGATAATAAAAATATAGGCAAAATTTTTGTCAGTGGAACAGCTTTGTAATTGCTGCTCTAACTGCTTTAAGAAGCTGTTACGGTTAGGTAGGGCGGTTAATTCGTCATGCCAAGTTAAGTAATCTATTCGCTCCTGGGTCACTTTTAGGCTTGATATATCGCTAAATACCCCGATGTAGTGATCGTTGGTATCGTGTTCATTTTTTACAAGGCTCAACGTTAGCAATTCAGGGTATAACTCACCACTTTTGCGTCGGGTAACTAACTCACCACTCCAGTAGCCGGCTTCACTTGCGTGTTGCCATACTTGTTCAAAGTTTATATTTGGCTGGTTATTTTGTTTGATATCGTGAATATGCATATTTAACGAATTAGCTTCATCGTAACCCGTGATGCGGCAAAAAGAAGGATTAACCGCGATTATTTTGCCTGTACTGTTAGTTATCACAACACCGTCAGCTGTACTCGTTAGTGCGTGAAAAAAGAGTTGATGTTTAGATGATAACTGCTTTAATTCTTTTTCTCTAACATCCAGCTCCATTGCTAAAGATTCTATTTCAAGCAGCTTGTCATGTAGGTCAAAGTTTTTCTCTATTAATCGGTCTAGCATACCTTGTGCTGTTATATGTGTACGAATGCGAGCTCTGACTAAGGCTAATTTATAAGGCTTGTGAATATAGTCTATGGCGCCCATAGCAAAGCCTTTTTCTTCTGACTCTTCCTCTGTAAGCGCCGTAACAAAGATGATGGGAATGCCTTTTGTTTTGGGTTTCCCTTTTAGTATAGTGCACACTTCATAACCATTCATTCCCGGCATCATTATGTCGAGTAAAATTAAATCTGGACGGGTAGACTCAATAAACGTTAGAGCTTGCTCTCCACTTGTCGATATTCGAACATCGTAGTCGGTTGAAAGCCCTTCTACCAAAATATGTAAGTTACTTGGTTCGTCATCAACAATTAGAATTAAAGGCTTTTGTCGCTGCGCTTTTTGTTCACTTTTATTTATGGTGGAATGAGTTAAATGCACTGTTAATCCTTTTTACATAGTATTTAAATTCTGAATCACTCAATCATTAATGCTTTGTGTTTGCTTTATATGTTTCAATAATCGAAATTACAGACGGATAGTCGAAACTATTAATCGCCTCTATTAGTTTTGATAAGCCGTGTTCAGTATCATAGCTATTCGCTTCTAAATGCCTTTTTAGGTCGTTTGGGATAGGACGAGACGCTAATGCTAGTGAGTGAATCTCATTTATCACTACCAGCTCATCTTCGAGATTGTGTCGTTTCGGCTCTATATTTTCCAAATTGAGTGTCGCTAATAATTCTTTAATAGAAAAAAGCGTTGCTGCCAAATTTTCTTTTAATAAATCTATATTAAGCGAACTTTCCTCAAGTAGTGCTTTTTCAGTCTCTAATGCACACTTTTGCAGCTTCTCTAGCCCTAATGTACCCGCTAACCCCTTCAGTGTATGCACCGTTCGCTTTAAAGTAGCAACATCATTATTGTTTATTAATAAATCAGCCTTCGCTGAAAAGTTATTATTACCATCTATAAACCGAGTAAGCAATGTCATGAGTAAGGTTTCATTGTTATCAACGTTTTGCTTTGCTTTTACTAAATTTATTGTTTGCAAATTATCTCTACTTTTTAGGTGTTTATCTAAGCTTTCGTAAAGCGCGTCAAATACAATGGGTTTAACCAAAAAGTCATCCATACCTGCATCAGCGGCTGCTTTTTTATCTCTGGGCTCTACAGCAGCACTTAAAGCAATAATAGGCATATTGTTACCTTTAGCTCTTAGTTGTTTAGTGGCTTCAAGGCCGTCCATATTGGGCATTTGTATATCCATAAATACAATATCAAAATGTTGAGCCGATACTTTATCTATAGCGTCTAGCCCATCGTTTGCAATTGTTGTATTAATATCAAATTTACTTAGCATTGCAGAGGTTATTTCTTGGTTAAGTTTATTATCATCTACAACAAGTGCCTTATAGGCCGCTAGTTTTGGCAGGTCTACCTTTGCAGGTAAAGGGTTATTTTTGCTAGCAGTGTTATTAATTAATTGCTGTTCTGCAATGGTGAATGGAAGAGTAAATAAAAACTCACTTCCTTTGCCAAGTTCGCTTTTTACTTGTATGTCACCACCTAATAATTTGGTTAGCTGTTTGCTAATCGTTAGGCCAAGCCCTGTGCCTCCGTACTTTCTTGTTGTACTTGAGTCGCCTTGAGCAAATGATTCAAACACCCTATCAGATTGGGCTTGCGTCATACCGATACCAGTATCACTGATACTAAATCGTAACTGTATTTCATTTTCTTTTTGAAAAATGACTTCTATGGTTAATGACACCTCACCGTTTTCAGTAAACTTAATGGCATTACCAATGCAATTATTAATTATTTGATTTAGCTGTATAGGATCGCCCAACAGAGTCAGGTGTCTGTCGGCATGCACAACACAATTTAGAGCTAGTCCTTTTTGTTGTGCATTAATCGAAAATAAATCTTCAACGTTAGATACGATCGTATCGAGTGTAAAAGGAATTTTCTCAAGTTTGAGGTTATCAGAATCGAGTTTTGAAAAGTCTAAAATATTGTTTAAAACTTGCAGCAGGCTCTGCGCACTAGAAAATGCTTTTTTAGCATATTGTTCCTGCTTTACTGGCATATTGCTTGTTTGTAGCAGCTGAAGCATACCCAATATGCCGTTCATTGGTGTGCGAAGTTCATGGCTCATATTTGCCACAAAGTCGATTTTTGTTTTATTAGCCTTGTTTGTTTCCTCTATTGCTTGAGTAAGCTCTGTATTCATGGCTTCCATTTTTACATTTAAAGCGCGTGTTTCATCAAGTAATTGCTTCGTTTCCTCACTTTTTAAATAAAGTGTATTAGCCGCTTTTAACACAGATGCAATTTCGCTCAGCTTTGTATGCTTATTTTTTAGTGTAATTGGCTCACCTTCATTCATACTATTAAGTAGCAAGGTAAGCTGTGATAGGGGTTTAATAACAAAAGCAACAATAAAATAACAAAGCAGCAAAATAATAATCAGAATTAGAAAGGTAAATAGGCTGCTTTGCTTGGTTTTTTTCGTTAATTCACTATTAAATTGCGACTTAACCAAATTTAATTTTTCTTCTTCAGCGCTTTTAATTTTATTAGTTAGGTATAAAAGTTCGTTTTCGATCCCTGTCAGCACAACATTCACAGAGTAGGTGTAACTACGTGTTAGCAGTATTAGTTGGTTATGTGTTTTTTTAAGATTAATTGTTTTATCAAGCAAGGAGTCATTAATAGCTGACATACGGTTAATTTTTGTGTGCAAAAACTCTAGATTTTGTTTCACATTTTGAGCTTCATCAAAATTAGGTTTATAAAGGTAGCTGACAGCTGCATGCTTAAGGTTACTAATGGTTAGTAAAATATCATTGTAGAGAATTTTTTTATCTTCATTTGATAGTGACTCAAGTGCCATTACCTTTTTTTGTAGCTCTTCAATGGGCTGTTTAAATCCAGATGAGTATATTTGCTCGCGCTTTTGTCTGTTAATAACTACTTTTTCAAATGTTGTTTCATAGTTTTTTAGGTGCTCGCTGAGGCGAGTAAGCATATTTTTATATTCAGGGGTTTTGTCTAGCGTGTTTAATGTTAATTGCCCTAAATGAATATTTGCTTGGTCTAAATATGTTTTAAACTTTGCAATATTATTTTTATTAGCGTCATCAATAAATGCAACTGCATGACTTTGTAAGGCGATGACATCTCTTTCCAGCTTTACGACAGCTTCACTTTTACTAATAGCATTGTTTTGAATGTTTTGCAGGCTGGTTAACGACTCTTGCAAGTGGTTAAATAAATAACTTTGTAAAAGAAGCAGTCCAGCTAGTACCGCTAAGGTCGCAATTATTTTTGATTTAATAGAACGCATTAGCGACTTATTAACTCATACCACTTTTGTAAACTGTAGTCGTAGGTTGGCATAACGGTATTCCATACTGCAACGTTGCTGAAGCGCTTAGTATAGCTTCCGCCATTTCTTTGCTCGCCTTTTCTAACCGCAATATTACCATTTGTTTCTAGTAAATCAGTGCTTGCGATTTTGCCGTCATACCAATAGTCCCATTCATTCTGTGAAAGTAATGGTTTAGAACGCTGCGGATTGCTTATGTAATAACCTTGGCGAGCAATAAACGCACCTGGCCAGCCAGATAACCACCAATTCATATAATCGTAAGAGGCATCTTTCACACTATCATGCGTTTGTGATGACAAACACATTACGCCATGCCAGCCTCTGTAACCTTCTTTAGGTGCTGCAAAGCGCACATTTATGCCTTGGCCATTTAGCGCAGATACCGCAGGTGAAAACATGCTTTCAATATGAACACGTTCATCTTTCATATACTGAACAGATTCAGGCACTGAGTTCCAATAACCGCTAAAGTGGCCTTGGCGTTTATAGTCGAGCAATACCTTAAATAAGTTATCTAACTCAATGCGAGTCATTGCTCCAATATTGTTAATTTTAACAAGCCCTTTAGCTTTAGCTGCAAGCGCTAAGTCAAATAAACCAATAGTTGGTGCATTTACAATACCTACTTTTCCCCTATGCTGCTCATCCAATAACCATCCCCAGCTTTCTGTTTCATAAGCAATACCAGGTTTAATAAATTCAGTGTTATAACCAAAAGAGTCAACATTATGAACATAGGGTAAAAAGCTTATTAAGTCGCTTTCTTGCTCACTGAGTGTGCCATCGGGTTGTACGTTTAATATTTTGAAGGGAGCGTCACCTGCACCTATATTGGCATCTTCTGATAACTTTCCTGTTTTTGTAAGGCTATTTATTTCGTTAAAATAAGTAAGGCGTTTTTTTTCTATGGGTTGTATTGAACCTGCATTCCACAACACATTAATACTGTTTGACCACTGCTCGTATAAATCAAATGAGCTGGGGTCCATTGAGGCTCTTTGCAAAACAGCGGCACTGCCAGCGGGCGTAAATTCAATATTAATGCCTAAATCACTCATGGCTTGCTTACGAATTGCATCTTGTAACGTTACATGTGTGCCAAGCACTCTTATTGTGACCTTATTTCGAGCAAAAACATAAGGAACATGCGTTATAGCGCCTGCAGTTAAGCCTATAGCTGCAAGTTTTTTAAGTGTTGAGCGTTTTGGAGAGTCCATGATTTACCTAATGCATTAATAGATATACAAGTATGTATAGCTAATAATTGATAAAGACTCAAGATAATAGAGATAAATGAAAAACAAAATAAAATGAATGAATTAGGGTGTTTTTGAAGTAAAGAATATATTTGAGAAAGGAGTAGGAAAGTGGTGGAGCTAAGCAGGATCGAACTGCTGACCTCCTGCGTGCAAGGCAGGCGCTCTCCCAGCTGAGCTATAGCCCCACATTCCTAGTTTATGCATAGCATAAACGCTTGGCTGCTGAGTTCCAAGCGGGACGAACTTTAAGTTTTTTTATAAATTTGGTCAAGTATTTTTTCGCTAATTTTCACAGTTTAGATGAATTTTTGATAGACTCGGCTTAATTACTCATTAAAACGACAGAAAATAATGAAAAAAAGCGTTTTGGTACTGATGGTTTTACTTTCGGGTTGTGCATCAAATGAAGAGCCGCCTTTTGAAATAAACAACAAACAGTTTTTTGAAAAACAAGATGAGCAAGGAAATAATGTATTTGCTTATGTTGTATCGGTTAAAGCTAAGCACCGTGAGAACTTTAATCTCGATCGTGGACGTAATAACAGACCTTCTCGCAGTGAAGTTAAGGAATATATTGAGCAAGAACACTTTGAAGAGTCGAGTGTGTTAAAACTAAAACTAGAAGATCGGGCCGTTGAATTATTAAAGCAAGAGCTTACAACGCGTGAATACTGCGCTAATAATCATGTAATAACAGACGTTCTGTGGCGAGATCTAAGCGTGCAATTAAGAGGGCGTTGTTTGTAACTATGTTAGCGGATAAAACAAAATTAGAGGCGTGTTTAGCGCATTTAAATATTAATTACGATGTTATCGAACACCCACCTTTACATACTAGCTTAGCAGCGGATGAATTACTGCTTGAACGCCCAGGTACACGTTTAAAAAATTTATTTTTGCGTGATAACGAAGGTAAACGTCACTTTTTAGTGATTACAGCTCACAATAAGCAGTTGGACCTAAAAGCGCTCTCTAAACAGCAAGGTTTGTCGCGTTTAGGGTTCGCTTCAAGCGAACGTTTAGCAACCTATTTAAAAGTTGCACCAGGGTGTGTATCAATGCTTGCGCTTCTAAACGATAAACAAAATGCGGTAACAGTATGGTTAGATCAAGATATTTGGTTTGGGGAGTTATTTCACTGCCACCCCTTTGAAAATACGCTGACATGGGTTTTGAGTAAATCAGACCTAGAAACCTTTTTTAAGCATACGGGTCATCAACCGCGTGTCATGTTTTTACCGTCAAGATAAGCCCAGGTAATAAGAAAAAAGCCGCACAAACAAACAACAAGTAAGGTAAACATAAATGCTGTTTGTCCGTACTGTTGATAAACTAA
>NZ_NTLW01000135.1:0-24303 GCF_002632075.1 Pseudoalteromonas sp. ESRF-bin5
CTATTTAAAATGTTAAGTGGCGAAGAGCAGCCAGATAGCGGTAGTGTTAACGTTGGTGAAACCGTACAACTAGCAACGGTTGATCAGTTCCGCGACGATATGGACGAAAGCAAAACAGTTTTTCAAGAAATATCTGACGGACAAGACGTTTTAAAAATTGGTAACTTTGAATTCCCAAGCCGTGCTTACGTTAGCCGTTTTAACTTTAAAGGTAACGATCAGCAAAAGTTTGTAAAAGACTTATCGGGCGGTGAGCGTAACCGTTTACACCTTGCTAAATTATTAAAAGCCGGTGGTAACGTAGTGCTACTGGATGAGCCAACCAATGACTTGGACGTTGAAACATTACGTGCACTTGAGAATGCTATTTTAGAATTCCCAGGCTGTGTAATGTGTATATCGCATGACCGTTGGTTCCTTGACCGTATTGCTACGCACATTTTAGATTACCGCGACGAAGGACAAATTAACTTTTTCGATGGTAACTATACTGAATACGAAGAGTGGCTCAAAAAGACCTACGGTGCAGAAGCTGCACAACCTAAGCGTATAAAATACAAAAAAATTGGTTAATAGCTAAATTAACTGAAATACCTTTAAAACCCTGCTTTACGCAGGGTTTTTTATGCCTTAAATAAACTATGTGTGTTTGTAGCTAGCAACTGTGTAATTTAAAGCTATGCTTATAACAATTTTATTTAAAAATATTATGCATTTGATTGATGTTGAATCACTCGCTAACTAAATAAAAAATTATTCACATAGAACAACCATATGCAGTAACTTTAGTGATTGTTAATGAGTTGTTTTATTCGCACTATTACTGAACACTAATTTAATGCTATTGATATTACTAAAAAAACAATAAGGCAGAGTCATGCAAGAACGTCGTCAATTTTCACGTATTTTATTTTCAACCGATGCGCACATAATTTTTCAAGAAAATGAGTACCCATGTACCTTGCTTGATATTTCATTGCACGGCGCGCTAGTCAGTAAATGTGATGTATTAAATGACCAAATAGAGAATGATGCCGTACTGCGTTTTATTTTACCCGACAGCGAAATTGAAATAAAAATGGAGACAACGATTTGCCATATAGAAGCCAATCACATTGGTTTAAAGTGTAAGCATATTGATATTGATAGCATTACCTATCTAAAAAGACTCATTGAACTCAACTTAGCGGACGATGAATTACTTCACCGCGAATTAGCCATGCTTATTCACGACTCACAAAAATAGACACTTTGAGGGGAGTTGATTACCATAGGGAAAACTTTATAGCCTGTGTGAATATGACTCTAAACCCTCATTTACCGTTAGTTTACCATCCAAACTACTCGTTTAGTTTTGATCCTAAGCACCGCTTTGCAATGAGTAAGTTTGCTAATCTATACACACACGTTAAAAAACTAGGCTTAATTGGTAATAACCTCACACAACCTGTTTTAGGCTCTCCCGAGCCTTTAGAGTTAGTGCATTGCGACAACTACATTCACGATTTATGGAACAATCGCTTAGACGATAAAGCCATGCGTCGTATAGGATTACCTTGGTCAGCTCAATTAATGGCGCGCACATTTACTGCCCCGCAGGGCACATTACAAACCGCTCGCTTAGCGCTAAAACACGGCATAGCCTGTCATCTAGCAGGAGGCACGCACCATGCGCACTTTGATTTTGGCTCAGGATATTGCATGGTGAACGACTTAGCCTTTACCACCCAGACCTTGATTAATAGCGGCGAAGTAACCAACGTGCTTATTTTTGATTTAGACGTGCATCAAGGTGATGGCACCGCTGCTATGCTTGCGCATCAGCCCTATGCTTATACCTGTTCAATACACTGCGAAAAAAACTTCCCGTTTAGGAAATCGGCTAGCGATTTAGATATTGGCTTAGCAAATCATATGCAAGATGCCGAATACTTAGCCATTGTTGACGATACCTTAAGCTACTTACTTAAAGAACTGAACCCAAGCTTAGTACTGTACGATGCCGGTGTAGATATTTGGCAAGAGGATGGCTTAGGCAAACTGGATATTAGTTGGCAAGGGATAGAAAAGCGCGATCACTTAGTACTTAAACGCTGCCTTGCAAATAATACCCCTGTTGCCACTGTGATTGGTGGTGGTTACGACAGAAACCATGAACGTTTAGCACAGCGCCACGGCATAGTTATTGAGCAAGCGGCTAGTTTTTAATTATATTTTTAACTGACTTGGCGTAATGCCGGTCCAACGCTTAAATGCTCGGCGAAAGTTAGGAATATCATAAAATGCAAGCCGATCAGCCACTCGTTCATTACCTTGCTGGCACACCCCCAGTAAATGCAGTGCTTTGAGTTTATTTTGCTCATCTTGTAATTGCGAATAACTGACACCATGTTGTTTTAACTTACGTTTAAACGTAGCAGAGCTCATGGCAAAATGCTCAGCAGTACTAACGAGATTATTGTTTGTATTGTGGTAAATGGATAGGCAAACCGCCTCAACAAAAGACAAAGATACATTTTTAGGCAATTGACTTTGCGCTATGCACTGCTGCCACCGCAATGGGCTTGACTCTGGGTTTGAGCACTTAAGTAATTGTTTATTAAAGTGCCAACGGGTATAGGGTTGTTCAAACCGAACCCGTAAGCCTAAGTGCTGCTCATACTCTTGAATATGCCGCGGGCGCTTACAGGTAAAATCAAAATAACACTGTGGGTAGTGATCACTCACTCTTTTAAGTAAGCTAATTAACGCGGCACTATATATTTCAAAACAATAATTTTTTAATGACTCGTCCATACCGATACTCGGTTGCAAGTACAGATAAAAATCGTCTTGAAATATATGCTTACGGGTAAAAAATAAAGGCGCAATAACAGTGCGGATCTGTTGTAATTGCTTCAAAGCCATACCTAAACTGGGGCTTAAACGCACACTTTGCACCGCAGGGCTAACGTCATTAACCAATTGATGACCCAGTAAAAAACCACTGTCGTTACTCTTCATTAAGGTTTTAAACTGGCTAATTAAAGCCAATAACTGCGATAAACTAAAACGCTGTGATAGATCATATAAATCTTGCTCAAAAATACCCGTACCACGCAGCAATTTATGCAGCGGGATCCCTCGTCCTTGAGCAAGCTCCACCAGCGCAGTGATTATTCCCTCCGCGCTGAGGTATTTATCATCTAGGCTAATATACTGCTGCACCTACAAGGGCCTTTTCTTGTTGTAATTGTTGATGTAACTGGCTGGTTTGCTGCACTGGATCTTGCGCTAAATCCATTGCCATGGTGGCGGTTAAAATATGCTGGAACTGTGCGCCTTTGCTTTTTGCGACTTTAAACGCACAATGGTTAAGCGCCGCTTTCATTTGCGCTAGTAATTCTTTGGCTTGGCTTTGGCTGGTATTCGGCATAAGCACAATAAAACAATCGCCAGCATAGCGACAAAGCACATCATTCAAACGGCAATTCATTACTAATAAATCACTAATTTCTCTTAGTAACCTATCACCTTCACTAAAACCAAACTGCGCATTAAACTTTGCAAAATCACGAATATCAATAACACCTAAAGTGCCGCCTTGCTGCTCTGTTTGTTGTTGCTGCATGAGTGAATGTAAGTAGTTAACTCGGTATAACCCTGTTACCGGACAGACTTTTTCATGCTCGCGAAGATGCGCTTCACGACGACGCAATTGACGATTTAAAACAAATTGCTCTTGATGCCAATAATAAAGCCCTGCGCTGGTAAGCGACATACCAAACGGCGCTGGTAGTGACTCAAACCAGGTGAGCCATAATTGTGAAGGTTGCTTTAACCACTCATCGAGTAAATCGAGCGTGGCTGAGAACATAAACAAACCTAAACCTAACACTAATAAGGTAGTTACTTTGCCTGGCGGGCGTGAAATAAGTAACGCAACTATCCAGCTGAGGGTCATCAACACAATACCGCCCTCACCGACAATATCGAGCCACGCAATTTCTTGCCATTGCTTAAGTTCGCCAAAGTAAGCGCATATTGCTACAGCAATAACTAATAATAAAATGATGGTATTAGTTAATTTTGCATGGCTGGTAAATGGGTTATATCGCATTGTTTAAGTCTTCTAAGGTTTGCATTATTGGGTATGCTAGCGCGGTACTGATTTACTAGGCAGGGTCATTTTGGCTCATTGATATGACATTGAGATTAAAGTTTTTAGGTATTTAACCTAGTAATAACCATTTTTAGTGCGCTGGAGCCGTGTTTAAACAGCTCAAATGTCTGTTTAAAAAGCGCTAAGTTGGCGTTTTGTCAGGAATTAACTGTAAAACTGTCACATTAGCGTCATTAACTTTTTTTAGTTTGCTCACCAAACCAAGGACAACCGGAGCAAACCAATGAAACAATTTAAGTTAAATGCTGTTGTAGCGGCATTAGCACTGAGCCAATTTAGTGTAAGCGTGAATGCAGAGGAACAAACATCGCCAAGGGAACCTGAAGTAAAGGTTTCTGAAGAGCTTGTGGTATACGGCGAGATTGGTTATCGCAACCGCTCGCAAGAACTAGCACCCACGCTGGAATACTCACAAGAATACTTTCAACGCTTTGAGCCACTTACCGCCGGTGATGCGCTAAAGCGTGTTCCTAGTGTGACTTTTTTATCTGACGTACTGGAATCTGACGGAGCACGTATGCGCGGCTTAAGCCCTGCTTACACAAAAGTACTTATTAATGGCGAAGAAGTTCCGGGCGCCGGTGCTGACCGTTCATTTTTTGTAGACCGTATTCCAGCAGAATTAATTGAGCGTGTAGAAATTATTCGTTCATCAAGTGCCAACCGCTCTGCCGATGCTATAGCAGGCACACTTAATATTGTACTTCGCGATGGCTATAGCTTAGACGGCGGTTATATTCGCGCTGGTGGCTTACGTTACGATGACGGCGAACTAAAAGAAAGCTTTGCGGGCGTTTACGGTACTGAGTTTGCAGGTGGCCGTTTACTAGTAGGTGCCAATTTACAAGGTCGTTATAACCCAAAACAAAAATCAAGCAGACGTTATGGCGATAGCCCTGAAAATAACCCGAATTACGCTACAGACGATTTTGATAACCGTGAAGATCAATCTGATACTCGTGATGGCGATGACACATCATTAAATGCCAGCTTTGAAAAGGTGTTTGATAACGGCGGCAAGTTTGATATTAGCGCTATGTGGGTTGATACCGACCGTACCGAAGATGAGCGCTCTTTTGAATACGACGACCCCACTGCAACCTCAGGCTCTGTCGTTGAGGGTGGTAATTTAATCTCAGATAACGCAAACGTTTCGTTTATTGATCAAACCAACTACAACATTAATTCTGGCTATGAATTACCACTACTTGGCGGTACCAGCAAATTTAAGTTAGGTTATGCCAGCTTTGAAGAATCTGTTTACGAACAAGAAGTTGAGCTTGATACGTCAGAACTTCCCATGGTTTTTGAAGAAGCTGAAGAAACCGTTGATATTGATGATAAAGAATGGTCTTTACAATGGCAGCACAGCTTTCTGGTAGGTGACTCGAAAGAAGTTCAATTTGGTGCTTTTGTACAAGGCAAAGAGCGCGATACCGCCATTTTTGTCGCTGAAGATGAAAGTGAGCAAACACTGACTGGATGGGCTCAATTTAGCGAGACGCCAATGTCATTAGCACAATTTAACAACGAATTTGAACCAGTAGACGGCGGTGTTAATAAACTTGAAGAAGATCGTTTTGATTTATTTGCGCTAATCAAGCACGAAGCGGATGTGTTCTCGTGGGAGATGGGGGTGCGCTGGGAGTCAACTGACTCAAGTATTACCGATACCAATGAAGGCGTTACTGCCGAAAATGATTATGACTTTTTCTTACCGTCGGCTCACTTTCGTTACAGCGTCAGTGATAACGGACGAGTCAGCGCCTCTGTTGCTCGCAGCTTACGTCGCCCTGACTTTGACTACATGACACCCGCCCTACTTGAAGAAGAGCTCGCTGATAATGACTTTTTAGGCAACCCAAGCCTTAAACCAGAATCATCTTGGGGTATCGATTTAGGTTACGAATACCGTTTAGGTAAAAGTGGCGTTGTTGGTGTAAACGTATTTTACCGTGACGTTAGTGACCTTATTGAAATTGCCAGTACCGGTGTTGAAGGCTCAGAAGGCGAAGGCACATTTGTACTACAACCACAAAATACTGGTGATGGCACAGTTCAGGGTATTGAGTTTGATTTATCACCCCCACTGAGCGCCTTAAACATGCCTAACACAGGTATCTTCTTAAATTACTCTTGGCTCGACAGTGAAGTTGAAGACAGTTTTGGTAAGCGCAAATTTAATGACCAATCGGATTATGTTTATAACGTTGGCTTTATCCAAGATTTACCAACACTACGCGCATCATTTGGGGCAACGTACCGTAACCAAGGTGATGCATACGGACGCTTCGTGGGTGAAGAAGTGACAACCTCTTACGGTGCTGATTTAGAGCTTTTCGTTGAAAAGCGCTGGGATGACATCACTCTACGCCTAGTTGGTTCAAACTTACTGGATGCCAGCAAAGACGAAGTTTTCAATAAGTTTGACTCGCTTGATGATCAAAACAATCGTGCCTTTGATGAGTACGAGCTTGAATCGGAAGAAGCAGGCCCTGTGATTCAAGTAATGCTGCGTTACGCATTCTAATCACACGTATTGTCATTTTAAGCACGTAATGGCAAACCATCGCGTGCTTTTTTGGAGTTAAAACATGTTTAAATTGTCTTTCATAATGGCCGCGATACTGTGCTCATCAGCGCTTAGTGCAGACGAGCCTGTTGTTTATAAAGATGCGCTATACCAACAACAAAAAATAGCTAAGTTAACTACGTTGCCTAATAGCCTTAACTTTATGGTTATTGGTGATTGGGGACACAACGGCCACTTTTACCAAAAAGAAGTGGCTCATCAGCTAGAAATTGCTATGTATCAAACCGATGCCGATTTTATTGTCTCGACTGGCGATAACTTTTACCCAAATGGCGTGGCAAGTGTGAACGATCCTCTTTGGCAATCAGCCTTTGAGAACATATACCATGGCCCGCACACATTTGAAGATTGGTATGTTGTTTTAGGTAATCACGATTACTTGGGTAATGCCCAAGCACAAATTGACTACACCGAAAAAAGTCAACGTTGGCAGTTACCTGCAAGGTACTACAGTAAAACATTTTCGCTTGAAAACAACGAGCAAGTGTTAATGGTGTTTTTAGATACCAACCCAATTCAGCCTGAATATAAAGACCGTGATAAATACCGTTCAACCCAAGGACAAGACTATAAAACCCAACTTACTTGGCTTGAAACCCAACTTGCTGGCAGTAACGCAAAATGGAAAATTGTGGTAGGCCATCACCCGCTTTATTCAAGTGGTAAACGCTTTGGCCGCAACCAAGGGCTTCGCGACATTTTAGAACCTATTTTGGAGCGTCATAACGTGCATGCTTATATCGCAGGGCACGAGCACGACTTGCAATACAACCAACCAAAAAATAGCAAGGTGGCTCACTTTGTCTCTGGTGGTGGCAGCGAAGCGCGGTTTGTAAAACAACGTGAATTTACCCGCTACGCAGAAGCAACACCTGGTTTTTTAAGTATCTCTATCAATGGCGAAACTCTCAGTGTAAGCGCGATTAATCACCTTGGTGAAGTACGTTTTAACACTGAAAAGCACATAGATAAGTAAAGGATAAAATAATGAACTTTAAACTAAATACAATTTCAGCGGTGCTATCAAGTGCTGTGCTTGTAACTGCGCTTAGCGGTTGTACAAGTAATGAGGAACCTAGCAGCCAAAGCAACGCAGCTATGGTAAAAGCAGCAATAGCAGTGGAAAAATTTGGCCCTCAACAAAATATGCAAGGCTCACAGGCAGCAGCGCTGGGTAATAACCAATGGTTGATTGCCAGCGAAAGCCAAGGCTTATTAGTGGCAGATAAAGACCAAAGCAGTGTGTTATTAGCGGGTAACTTTGAATCTATCTCACTGAAGAAAATCACAGAGCAACAATTTTTATTGGCTAGCCTAGATAACAATCAAGACAATGTGGCTATTTTTAAATTACTGAAAACGGATTCGTCTTGGCAGCTAACTGAGCTTACACGTATCAGTCCACCACAAGCTCAACCTGATGCTGTGTGTTTATTTAAAAACAGCAATACCGAGACTGTATCAGCGTTTGTGCCAGATGTTCGCGGCCTGATCAGCGAAACGGTTATATATGATTTAGCAACTAACCAAGCTAAAAATATTGCAGTGCGTGAGTTCTCTGCAGTCACTGAGGCTTCAGGCTGTGCTGTTAATGATGAAACTAAAACTTTGTATGTGGGCGAAGCAGAGCTAGGTGTGTGGGCCATTAATGCTGATGCGGAATCAGATGCCAACAAACAACCTGTGGCTTTAGTACAACCATACGGTGAATTAAACAGTGAAATAGGAGCATTATCAGTATCACAAGACGGTACTTTATGGCTTACTGCCACTGATGGCAATATGATCTATGCTTACCACGAAAATACTGAAAAACTAAGTCAGTGGTCACTGGCAGGTGAGCACACAATTGAATCTGTTGCAGCGAGTTTGCTCGATAACAATCAAGCGCAGTTGGTTTTAATTGATGATGAAACAGGTGCCTACATTCAAGCAAATGTTAACTACACTGCGCAAACAGTTACTTCACAAAACAAAGTCGCTATGACTCACATTCATGCCAGGACACAAACGACGCCAGTTGCTGCGTTTGGTGATGCAGCGGATGACCCGGCAATTTGGATAAATGAGCAAGACGCTAAAAACAGCTTAATTTTAGGCACAGATAAACGCCGCGGCTTGATGGTTTATGACCTTGCTGGCAACAAAGTACAGTCGCTCAATATAGGGCGTTTAAATAATGTTGATGTGCGCCAACATCAAGCTATAAACAACGAAACCCATACATGGATCACTGCCAGCAACCGTACGCTTAACAGTATTAGCGTATTTACTGTTGATGGAGAAAACAAAGTAAACCATGTAACAGAAATAGCCACTAACCTACCTGAGATTTACGGTATGTGTATGTATTCGTCTGATTCTGGCCATTACGTATTTATTAATGATAAATCAGGTTTATTTCAACAATACAAATTAACTGGTAATGCTAATTCCGTAACAGGTGAATTGGTCAGAGAATTTACCCTACCTAGTCAGCCAGAAGGCTGTAGTGCTGATGATAAACTAGGCCAATTATTTGCAGGTGAAGAAGATGCAGGTATTTGGTATATCGGCGCAGAGCCTACCGCTGGTAACAAAGCAGTAAAGCTACAAAGTGTTAATGAACAACTGGTGGCAGATGTAGAAGGTATGGAAATTTATCATGCTAATGATGCGCGCTATTTAGTGGTATCAAGCCAAGGCGATAATAGCTATGTGCTTTACAAAATCTCAGATGATACACAGCCTAGCCTCAGTTTTGCAGGTAAGTTTAATGTGATTGCTAACCTAGATAAAGGCATAGATGGCGTAGGTGAAACTGACGGTTTAACCGTTACAGCAATGGCTTTGCCTGGTTATCCTGAGGGCATGCTTATAGTGCAAGACGGCTACAACCGCATGCCACTGCAACCGCAAAACTTTAAAGTTATTGACTGGCGCGAAGTGAAAAAAGCAATTAAGTAAAAACCTACCATATTTAAACACAATAAGGCTCTTACGAGCCTTTTTACTATGTGTATTTGAAATAAACCTATTAAATTTAGAGTTATTAAAGCTATATACTACACTTTAAGCTCATAAATTGATTGGGGTTATTATGCGTTTAATATTTACTTTATTGTTGCTTTTACTAAGTACTACAGCGCTTGCTGAAGAAGAAAAAGTAGAACTTCCACCATTAGATCCTAGCTACAATGCAGTTCACCCCATGGCACTAGTTAATAGAGGGTCTTCTATTTTTGCTATTAATCTTCCTTCTTATAGATCGCCACATGACTTGCAAGTTGTTTACGAAGTTAAAAATTCAAACGTTGCTTTTTTAAACTTTGCGAAAAATGCCGACATGATCACTATTAAGCCGCAAAAGTTTAATATTCAACATTTAATGCGCGGGGATGAAATAACAATTACAGCCGACATTTACGAAGGTGATTACCGCCAAGGGGGTACTTTAATTTATGAAGCTAAACAACTTGAGCTTGATAAGCAACTGTACGCCAGAGAACTAAATGAGCTAAGCGAATCTTCGCAATGGCATGAGTACGATATGATTGAGCTAAATGGTACAGAGCGTATTTATGTACATAAAATTCAAAAAGCACCAAGCTTCAACCACCTAATTTTTGTGGACTTGGTTAATGCCTGTATGCAGAAAGTTCGTACATCAAAACGAGTTCCTCCTGAAAACGAACTTACTTATAAATTTATAAACTGCGGAACCTTAAAGCCTCTTTTTTACGATGGCGAAAGTTTACTTAAATAAAATAACTATGCCTAGGTATGATTGATAGGTACGAAGTTAATAAGAAAAAATGAAAGAAAAGGTATTTAAAACTGTTACATATACTGTTGATTAGTAGCTATAGGGAACAAAACTTAGCTTTGGGGCAGCAAAATAAAAACGGCTTAAACTCAACATAATTGAATTTAAGCCGTTTACACACTAATAATATCTTCACACACAATATAAAGATTCTGGTTTTAGACTGCATGGCAATTGTAGGGAAATAAAAACAACCCAAGCTAAGTCACCACCGAACTTGAGTTGCCTTTCACACTGACAACATCTTCACACACAATATAAAGATTCTGGTTTTAACTGCGTGGCAATTGTAGGGAAATAAAAACAACCCAAGCTAAGTCACCACCGAGCTTGAGTTGCCTTTCACACTGACAACATCTTCACACACAATATAAAGATTCTTTGTGTTAGTTATACACTAACGAATTCTGGCCATTGCCTATAAACACATTTTACTTTGCTAAAGCTACTGATTAAGCTCTTAGCCGTGTCTATGTGTTAACTTTAGAGTTATTACTCAAATTTCACAAGCGATAAAAATAAACCTGATAGATGAAAAAAACTAAACTATAGACCTTAGTCTAATAGCCATGCTTTTAAGTAACGAAATATTTGCCTGTAAGGCACTCAGTACATATTTACTCTATTAGGCATAGAACAACTCAATGCTCCAGTATGAAACTAAGTAAACCTTTATTCTTTAATGTTATTTATGGCAAAACCAGTCTGTTTCTTATTAAGTAAAATGAATTTTTTAAGTTGAATGTGTATTCGTTCCCTGAACAGCAGGCACAAAAAAAGCGCTATAAAAGCGCTTTTTGTTCTAAAAAATATTTAAATTATTTGGTTTTCTTTCCAAGCTTGCTCTTTAGCTAAGCGCTTTTTTCGCTTGTCACAAGGATCATCGCAATCACAGGCTTTATCGATGCCTACCGAGCCTAATCCACCGCAGCTGCTGGCCATCGATTTTCTTTGCACTATCATACCTACAGCCATTGCTGTAACAATTAAAATTAGTAAGCCAAAAGTAAGAAAAAAAAGTGACATTGCTTAGCCCCTATTGATCAGCAATAAATTAAGCCCAAACTATTTTTGAGCAGTTAATATTATATACCCAACCTCTATGGAAATAAACCAGCTTTGAATACTTACAAGTAGGGTTCAAATGCAGGGCTTGAATACGTAACTAAGCCATCAGGCGATTTAGCAATTAGATAAACTGCTAAGTTATTAGCTTGTGCATAAGCTTGTGCTTTTTCCATACCCATAACTGTTAAAGCAGTTGCTAAGCCATCTGCGGTCATTGCACTTGGGTGTAATACTGTTACAGAAACTAAGTCGTGCTTAATTGGCATTCCTGTTACAGGGTCAATCAAATGGGTGTATGTTTCGCCATCCATTATATAAAAGATACGGTAATCCCCAGATGTAGCAATTCCCATAGTGCCTGGTAGTAAAATTCGGTGCACTTCACGCTTACCTGGCTCTGCATCTGGTTGTTCTATTGCAATTACCCAGCCTTGTCCATTTGGCTTTTCGCCAGACATACGCAGCTCACCGCCAATCTCAACCATGTAATTAGTAATGCTATGGCTTTCTAGTAATTGCGCTACTTTGTCTATGCCGTACCCTTTAGCAGTTGCAGAAAATGATAGTTCTAGTCCATCAACTGTTTTTGCTAGACCTTGTTCATTTAATACAAGCTTATCTACACCAATATTTGCAACCATTGCCTGAAGCTCATCATCAGTGGGTCGTTTGGTCGGCTTTTTATCAGGGCCAAATCCCCATAAATCAATCAATGGTCCCATTGTTACATCAAGTGTATTAGTAGACTCACCGATACGAATGGATTCGCTTATAACAGCTCTGAAGCCTTCACTTATTGGCATAAATTGATTTGCAGGCAAGCGATTAAATGTATTTATCTCCGAGTCTTTGATGTATGTAGACATAGACTGGTTTACGTCGACTAATACAGCATCTATTTGTTCTTGTATTTGAAGAGCAGATATAGCCTCTTGCTCGTCATAATATTTAATATGATAGGTAGTCCCCATGGTTTTACCTTCTAAATAGGTTTCCTTTGGGACCGATTCTGCGCATCCAGATAACAGTAAAGTCAGCGTAATGATAAATAAGGCGATTATGCCCTGGGGAGTATTTACTTTGTTCATAACAACCCTACTTAATAGGTTAAAAATTAATATATAAGAATAAAAAAACCTCGTAACACAGAGTGCTACGAGGCTGATATTTTAACCAAAACTAATCTGTTTTGATATGCGTGTTAGCCACCGAAATCATCTAATAAGATATTTTCGTCTTCAACACCTAAGTCTTTAAGCATATTGATAACTGCCGCGTTCATCATTGGAGGACCACACATGTAGAACTCACAATCTTCCGGCGCTTCGTGGTCTTTAAGATAGTTCTCAAATAACACGTTATGGATAAAGCCAGTATAGCCTTCCCAGTTATCTTCAGGTTGTGGATCTGAAAGCGCTGTGTGCCAAACGAAGTTATCGTTTTCAGCAGCTAGGCCGTCAAAATCTTCAACGTAGAACATTTCACGCTTAGAACGCGCACCATACCAAAAACTCATTTTACGCTTAGAATTTAAACGTTTAAGTTGGTCAAAGATATGTGAACGCATTGGTGCCATACCCGCACCACCACCTACAAATACCATTTCAGCGTCAGTTTCTTTAGCGAAGAACTCACCAAATGGACCTGAAATAGTCACCTTATCACCTTCTTTAAGTGACCAAATGTACGAAGACATTTTACCACAAGGTAGGCTTAGGTTTCTTGGCGGCGGCGTAGCGATACGCACGTTAAGCATGATGATGCCTTCTTCTTCTGGGTAGTTAGCCATTGAGTAAGCACGAATTGTTTCTTCGTCTACTTTTGACTCCAGGTCAAAGAAACCAAAATGATTCCAGTCGCCACGATACTCTTCAGGAACATCGAAATCGGCGTATTTAACATGGTGAGCTGGTGCTTCTATTTGGATGTAACCACCCGCACGGAAAGGCACTGATTCGCCATCTGGAATTTGGAGCTTAAGTTCTTTAATGAAAGTTGCTTTGTTATCGTTAGAGATAACTTCACAGTCCCATTTTTTAACACCGAAAATTGACTCTTCAAGTTCAATTTCCATGTCATTTTTAACATTTACCTGACACGCTAAACGACAACCTTCGCGGGCTTCACCTTTAGAGATGTGATCAAGTTCAGTTGGTAGAATATCGCCGCCACCTTCTTTAATGTGAACGCGACACTGACCACAAGAGCCACCGCCACCACATGCAGAAGATACGAAAATACCCGACTCAGATAGTGCACCTAATAGCTTACTACCTGCTGATGTTTTAATGGCTTTGTCTGCATCGCCATTAATACCGATGATGATATCACCGCTTGCAACTAGTTTAGACTTAGCACCAATGATGATTAAAACTAGTATTACAACGATAGCGATAAAAACACCAACGCCTAAGAAAATATCCATGATTGACCTCGCTATTATTACAGTGAAATACCAGAAAATGACATAAAGCCAAGACCCATCAAGCCAACAGTGATAAAGGTAATACCTAAACCACGTAAACCATCTGGTACATCTGAATACTTCATTTTCTCACGGATACCTGCAAGTAATGTAATTGCAAGCGCCCAGCCCACACCAGCGCCAATACCATATACAACAGACTCGCCGAAGTTATAGTTACGCTCAACCATGAAGGCTACCGCACCAAAGATTGCACAGTTAACTGTGATCAATGGTAAGAAAATACCTAATGCGTTGTATAGTGGTGGAAAGAACTTATCTAATGCCATTTCAAGAATTTGCACTAGTGCTGCAATAACACCAATGAAAGTTAAGAAACGTAAAAAGCTAAGATCAGCTTCTGGGTAACCAAGCCACTCAAGTGAACCTGGAGCTAATACCGCGTGGTAAACCAAGTTGTTAACTGGTACAGAAATACCAAGTACAACAATAACCGCTACGCCTAGGCCAATTGATGTAGTTACTTTTTTAGACACGGCTAAAAATGTACACATACCTAGGAAGAACGCTAAAGCTAAGTTTTCAATAAAAACGGCTTTTACAAATAAACTAATATAATGTTCCACTTATCGCCCCTTACGCTTTAGCTTCTACTTGGTCTTTCTTATAAGTACGAAGTACCCAAATGAATAAACCAATGATGAAGAATGCACTCGGTGGTAAGATCAATAGACCCATAGGTTGGTACCAACCACCATTTTGTACTAATGGAATAATATCAACACCGAATAGTGAACCCTTACCGAATAGCTCACGAATGAAACCAACAGTAAGAAGAACTACAGAGTAACCTAAGCCGTTACCAATACCATCAAGGAAAGACATTAATGGTGGTGACTTCATCGCGTATGCTTCAGCACGACCCATTACGATACAGTTAGTAATAATAAGACCAACGAATACAGAAAGCTCTTTTGCCGTAGCATAAGAGAAAGCCTGCAGTACTTGGTCAACAACGATTACTAATGACGCAATAATCGTCATTTGTACGATAATACGCACTGACGATGGGATGTGATTACGAATAGTCGAGATAAAAAGGCTTGAAAATGCGGTTACCAAGGTCAATGCGATTGACATGATTAATGCGTTTTTTAAGCTAGACGTTACAGCCAACGCAGAACAAATACCGAGTACTTGAAGTGCAATTGGGTTGTTAGCGAAAACTGGCCCAAACAGGACCGCCTTCATTTCTTTAGTATCAGCCATTATTTCAATGCTCCATTACGTACTTTAGCAAGGAAAGGGCCAAAGCCGTTTTCGCCAGTCCAAAAATCAACCGCGTGATCAACACCGTTAGATGTTAATGTAGCACCTGAAAGACCATCGATTTTATGCTCATCACCGCCCGCAGTTCCTTTAACGATCTGGATTGGTAATTCTTTACCTTCCCACGTTGCAGTCCACTGTGGGTTTTGAATTTCACCACCTAGACCAGGTGTTTCGTTGTGCTTATAAAAGATGATGTCTTTAATTGTTTCGCCATCGCTTTCAAGCGAAATAAAACCGTACATCAAACCCCATAAACCATAACCCTGGATAGGAAGAATAATTGCATCTGTAGAGCCATCGTCTTTTTTAGAGATGTAAACAGGTGCACGCTTAGTAATACGTTGTATACCAGCGATGTCCTTAATTCCATTCTCTTTTAAAGATTTGCTCAGCTCTGCATCATATTTGCTTTTTTCAAAGTCAAAGTCTTCTACAGGGTCTGCAAAATCACCGCTTTGCATATCAATAAAGCGTGTTTCGATTTTAGCTTCAAACGTTTCAGCAACGTTATCAACTTTGCTAATACCCGCGGCTGCTAAAATATTGCTTTGAATATCTTTTGCTTTGTTTGCTTTTTGCAAAGGGCGAAGTTGCACTGACGTTAGCGATACAATTACTGCACACACCAAACATAATGAGACAACAACAGCTAGCGTTTTGCCAATTGATTCGTTATTACTAGACATTACGTGCCAACCTCCGCTTGATATTAGCTTGCACTACAAAGTGATCGAATAATGGTGCAAACAAGTTAGCAAACAAGATTGCCAGCATGATGCCTTCAGGGTATGCAGGGTTAACAACACGGATCATGATAACCATAAAGCCAATAAGCGCACCGTATGCTAATTTACCTTTATCAGTAAATGCAGCAGATACAGGGTCAGTAGCCATAAAGAACATACCAAATGCAAAGCCACCTAGCACCATGTGCCAGTACCAAGGCATAGCAAACATTGCATTAGTTTCTGAACCAATTGTGTTTAGTATTGATGAAGTGATCACCATACCTAGGAATACACCTAGCACAATACGCCAAGAAGCAATGCGCACATAAATTAAGAATAAACCACCAATAAGTACAGCAAGCGTTGACGTTTCACCCATAGAACCTTGGATAAAGCCGTAGAACGCATTCCACCACATTTGCATGTTAGCGTAACCTAAGTCACCACCTAACGTACCTGCAAATGCTTGACCTAGCATAGTTGCACCAGAGAACGAGTCTACGGCAGTCCATACTGTGTCACCTGAAATTTGCGCTGGGTATGCGAAGAATAAGAACGCACGACCTGCAAGAGCAGGGTTTAAGAAGTTACGACCAGTACCACCAAATATTTCTTTTGCGATTACAACACCGAAAGTAATACCTAGTGCAACTTGCCATAAAGGAATTGTGGCAGGCAAAATTAGTGCAAATAGCACTGATGTTACGAAGAAACCTTCATTTACTTCATGCTTACGCACAGAAGCAAACAACACTTCCCAAAAACCACCAACAACAAACGTTGTTGCATAAATAGGTAGGAAGAAACACGCTCCGTAGAACATTTTTGCGCCCCAACCTGCATCGGCAGTCAAATCACCACCTAGTAGCTGGAACAAACCTACTTGCCAAATGTTAGCTAGCTCAAAACCATTACCAAGTGCCATAGCTGCTTGATGACCGATGTTGAACATACCAAAAAACATGGCAGGGAACGTCGCCATCCACACTAAAATCATCATACGTTTTAGGTCGATGTTATCGCGAACGTGAGTTGAACCTTTGTTTACATAACCTGGGGTGTAAAAAATAGTCGCGGCTGCTTCATACAGTGCGTACCATTTTTCGTGTTTTCCACCTGGTTCAAAATGCGGCTCGATATCTTCTAAGAAAGTTTTTAAACCCATTTTAGCCTTCCTTCTCGATCGTAGTTAAGCAATCGCGTAGGGCTGCGCCGTACTCGTATTTGCCAGGACAAACGAAGGTGCATAACGCTAAATCTTCTTCATCTAATTCAAGCGCACCTAATGAAATTGCACTGTCTAAATCACGAGACAATAAGTCACGTAACAATAGCGTTGGCAAAATATCAAGTGGCATAACACGCTCGTAGCTTCCAAGTGGAACCATGGCACGTTTTGAACCACCCGTAGACGTTGTCATTTTGAATAAACGACTCGGAGTAAGGTGAGACAAGAATGTACGCGTTACAGAGAATTTATCACTACCTGGTGCAATCCAGCCAAACAATTCCTTTTCGCGACCTTCAAGTAAAACAGATACTTGAACATGGTAACGACCTAAGAATGCATGAACACCAGACGACGTAGCACCTGCAAGTACAGAACCAGAAATAACACGGTTATCACCGTCTTCTAATTCCCCTGCCACTAAGTCATCTAATGAAGCACCTAATTGTGTTTTCACTAAACGTGGATTTTTAACGCGAGGACCTGCAAGAGAAACAACACGATCTGTGTATATTTCACCAGTAAGGAACAGGTGACCATACGCAATAACGTCTTGGTAACCGATATGCCAAACTTGCTTGCTAGCAGATACAGGGTCAAGGTTGTGAATATGAGTGCCTACAAGGCCAGCCGGATGCACACCACCAAACTCATGTACTTCTACTTGAGCAATAGATGAGCTAGGGATTTGGCTGCCAGCTTGCTTACAAACAAATACTTTTCCATCGGTCAAACGCGATACAACAGCTAAGCCTGCTTCAAACGCTTGCGCATTTTCAGCAATAATCACTGCAGGATCTGCAGCAAGAGGATTAGTGTCTATAGCGGTAACAAATATAGAGCTAGGATTTGCATCCACAGCCGCTACTTTGCTGAATGGGCGAGCACGTAGTGCTGTCCATTGACCTGACTGAATAAGTACTTCTTTAGCTTTTTCACGATCCAAGCTTGTAAGCTCAGATTCAGAGAAAGAGTCAAAGGTGATTTGCTCACTGCCGTTTACTTCAATAACAACAGATTGCAGCACACGTTTAGCACCACGATTTATTTCTTTTACAACACCAGAAGCTGGTGCGGTAAACAGGACGCCTGGGTTCTTTTTGTCTTCAAAAAGTACCTGGCCTTTTTTAACTTGGTCATCCATACGAATATGCATGGTTGGACGCATACCTATAAACTCTTCACCTAGCACGGCTACTCTTTTGACGGGTGAACCGTCGTGAATAACTTGCTGAGGTGCGCCATCTAATGGTAAATCCAGACCTTTTTTTATGTTGATCATACGCACTTGCACTACATTAACGGAAAGAAACTGAAAAATCGTACCAACCACGTCGCCATTTAAGCTACCCCAAGTTATTTCAATGTATAAAAGAAAAACTCGCTTTGGTCATTAAACAGGCAACGCGGTAAAAACTCTTCACATATTGCCTTAATTTTAACACCATTGTGGGTGACTATGCGAGTGTATTTATGAAAATTATACGACTGAAACGCTTATTTGGTTTTGTTAGCTAGATTTAATAAAATTTAAGTTAGACCAAAGTGGTAGCTTAAGCAAAGAATGAGGTTTTTTAATTGATAAAAGTCGCATGAAGCGACTTTTAAATTAGGGCATGTTGAATTTATAGGATTAAAGCTTACTGAATCTTAAGGCGGTACCTGTTTAGCAATAATACTTATTTATGGGCAATAACCACACAACATCAGTTCTGTATTACCGAAATGCCAAACAGGTTACTTAACATTTTACCAAAAAAGACAAACAAGCCCTGACTATTCACTTAATTGATTAATCAATCATATTTGCAATTGCTTGAACTGGCTCTACATCTTGGTCGTAATCAACTGACTCAATGCCAAAACCAAATAAGCGTAAAAACTCATTGTGATAACCAACGTAATCTGTCAACTCGTCAATCGTGCTGGTATCTACTTTGTCCCATACTGCTTGGATACGTGCTTGAACATCGTCTTCAAGTTCTTTGTAGTTTTGAAATAAGTGTCCGCCATCATCAAAACGCGGCGTTTCACCGTACAGGTTTTCGGTAAATAAGCCATGAATTTGCTCAATGGTGCCTTCGTATGTTCCGTCAGCCTTCATTACCTTGAATAAAGCTGAAATATACAATGGCATAATTGGTATAGCAGAGCTCGCTTGTGTTACAACAGCATTGAGTGATGAAACATACGCTTGACCATTTAACGCTTTAGTTGACTCTTTTATCGCAACCGTTGCACGGTCTAAGTCTTCTTTTGCTTTACCAATAGTCGCGTGCCCGTATATTGGCCACGTTAACTCTTTACCTATGTAGGTGTAAGCTGTGGTTTTAAAGTCATCTGCTAGCACGTCAGCGTCTTGAAGTGCATTAATCCACATTTCCCAATCTTCACCACCCATTACTTTAATGGTGTTGTCGATGTCGTCTTGTGTTGCAGCTTCTACAGTAATTTCGTCAATTTCACGCTTTGACGTATTTAAATTTTTTGTTGTAACTGCGTTGCCGATTGGCTTTAACGTTGATGAGTAAACTTCACCCGTGTTTGGGTCAGTACGACGAGGCGACGCTAAACTGTAAATGACCAGATCAACCTTGCCTAAATCTGCTTTAATCGTATCAATTGCTTTTTGTTTTATTTCGTTTGAGAAGGCATCACCGTTGATATTTTTAGACCATAAACCGGCTTCGTCTGCCGCATTTTGAAAAGCAGCCGTATTATACCAACCTGCTGACCCTGTTTTACGCTCGGTGCCTTCTTTTTCAAAGAAAATACCCAATGTTTTAGCACCGCCACCAAATGCTGCCGTAATACGCGATGCCAAGCCGTAGCCTGTAGATGCACCAATAACTAACACATTTTTTGGCGCATTTTTTAATGCACCTTTTTGTTTTACATAGTTAATTTGTTCTTGCACATGTTCACTACAGCCTACTGGGTGAGCGTTTGTACAAATGAATCCACGAATTTTTGGCTTAATGACCATTGATGATCCTATATCTTTTACTATAAAAATTAGCGCTAGTTTAAAGGCTAATACTTAAAACACTGATCTGATCAGTTAAATACGGTTGTAAATAACTGTCAAACCTCAATTAATCAATCTAATTTAGATCCACCTAAACAGTTTGGCGATGCTGGCGCTTCGCTGTCATGTTCAGTGTATTCGTCAGGAGTGTAAGTATGAATAGCCAATGCATGTATATGGTTTGCAAGCTCTTCTTTTAAAATCTCATTAATTTGACGATGGCGCTGCAAAAGGCGTTTACCTAAAAACTCTTCGCTTACCACAATAACCTTAAAGTGCGAGTCAGTGCCTTTGCTGTGCATATGACTTTCGTTAATAACATTTAAATGCTTACACGCAATAGCATTGCTGATTTTTTCTTGGATTTGTTGCTGCATTGACATATAAAAACCATTATTTATAGCTAATTTATGAACTTATCATAGCAAGCAGCCCCGCCCGTTGGCTAACTAAATTACGCAACTAGTCTTGTTTTATATACCTAAAGGTTAAACTTATTCGCGGGTGCACTAAGCTGGTTTGCTTTAAAATAGCATGTTGAAAGTCTCGCTGGCTATTGCCACTCATGACCAAACAACTACCACTGTGTAATTTTAAATCCGTTATTTTATTACTGGTTTTGTCTTTTAGCTTTAATACCCGCTCTGCTCCAAGCGATATACACACTATAGTGGGCTGCTGGCCTAACTCAATTTCATCATCACTGTGCCACCCCATGGTGTCGTTGCCATCGCGATAATAGTTGACTAATAAAGAATTAAATGGCTGGTTTAAATGTGCCTCTAACCTTTTTCGCATTGCCATTAATGTACTAGGCCAGGGTTCAGTTATTAACTTACTGTTTGAATAGCCGTATTCAATTTTATGGTCGCCAATAAAGCATTGCAGGCGTGGGATTGGTCCAGTTTTAGAGTAAACCGTGACTTCTGGCTGCTGCCACTTAAGGTTTTTTTGCAGATAATAAAATAAATCGAGGCTTTTTTGTGCGCTAAGCGCCTTTGTTTGATAAGAAAAGCCATTAGGCAACTGTTGGGGGTTGGCGTTTTGCCGTTGCATGTTAGAATTTACCTACATTAGTTTACTGATACAAAAACCACTATGACGACGCAAGCCCAGCTAGGCGATAAAACTTTTACTCTTGAACGCTTCCCTTTGGATCAAAAAAACCGCAGTTTACAAGCGTGGGATTCGGGCGATGAGTACCTTATCAATTATGTTAACGAACATCATCCTGATTGTCGCTCATTGCTTATTTTAAATGACAGCTTTGGTGCTCTTGCCTGTAGTTTTAATCAATTAACGGTTTGTTCAGTTAATGACTCGTATATTAGCCACCAAGCTGCAGCATATAATTTACAAGAGAATAAGCTGTCTACTGTGCAATTTACGCAATTGGACAGCCTCTCGGCACTTCCAGAAGACGTAGATTTAGTGTTAATCAAAATACCACGTAATGTTGGCTTTTTGCAGTTTCAATTAAGTGAGTTAAGCGAAGTTCTTGCACCAGGCACACCTGTTATTGCAGCTGGTAAAACGAAAGATATTCACAACTCAACAATTAAGGCGTTTGAACAGTTTATTGGTGAAACTAAAACAAGCTTAGCGGTGAAAAAGTCACGCCTTATTTTAAGTAGCGCAAAAGGCGGCTATAAAGCTGCTGATTACCCTGTTTCATGGCAACTTGAAGGCACCGAGTTTAATATTACAAACCATGCAAATGTGTTTTCGCGTGATTCGTTAGATATTGGTGCGCGCTTCTTTTTTAACTACTTGCCGCAAACACCAAAAGCTAAACAAATTATTGATTTAGGCTGTGGTAATGGCGTAGTTGGTGTTATGACCTTAGCGCGCTGCCCTAAAGCCTCTGTAACGTTTGTTGATGAATCGTACATGGCGGTCGAGTCTGCACGACTTAACGTAGAGCAAAACATGGCAGAACGATTTGATGATTGCGAATTTATAGAAAACGATTGCTTAACCGGCTTTGAAAAAAACAGTGTAGATATGGTGCTATGTAATCCACCATTTCACCAAGCACAAGCGGTTACTGATCACATTGCTTGGCAAATGTTTAAACAAGCTAAAGACACGTTAAAAGAAGGTGGTGAGCTGCGTATTATTGGTAATCGTCATTTAGATTATCATGACAAGTTAAACCGTATGTTTGGTAACTGTAAGCTATTAGGTTCAAACAAAAAATTTGTGGTTTTAAGTTCAACTAAAAATAGTGGGGTGTTATAACAATGACAATAATAAACCGTATATTTGGCTGTGCTGCATTTTGTATTTTAGCAGGCTGTGCAAACCAACCAAGCCAAGTCATACTTAACCCGGTTTACCAAAGTGGCCAAGTGAGCACTATAAATAGTAGCCTGAGCACGAGTGTTATTGATGTACGTGGCGATACTTCTACCCTAACTCTAGTTGAGTCAGACAAAACCAAAACATTTGCAAGCCAAGGTATTACTGAGTCGATTAAAAGTGCACTAGACAGTGCACTTAGTCGTAATGGCGCGAGCATTTCAAATTTAGCCACCACTCGATTTGAGCTAGATATAAATGCCTTACAAGCAGTGGTTACTGAAACCTTAGTAAGCCATAAAAGTGAAGCAAAAATTGAACTGAGTGTTCGCGTAATCCGTGCTACAAGTAATTTTACAAAAAAGTATAGCGGTAATGCAGCGCTAGAAGGCCCGCTTGGCCATGACAGAGCTAAAATAGAAGGTCAACTCAATAAGTTGACTGAACAAATGATAACCCGCATTGTGTCAGATCCTGAATTAATACAGTTTTTAGAAGGTTAACCATGAAACGACTTTTTATACTTTGTTTAGCTCTTTGTTTTAGCGCAGCAAGTTTAGCAGCCCAAGAGGGCAGATTTGTACAAAAAGACAATATGTTTCCACGTGTTGAAATAGTGACATCACTAGGCAGTATTATTGTTGAGCTAGACCGTTCTCGGGCCCCTATTACAGTTAATAACTTTTTGACTTATGTATCAGATAAAAGTTATCAGGGTAGTATTTTTCATCGTGTTGAGCGCGACGAAGAAAACGAACGCGATTTTGTTATACAAGGTGGTGGGTATGATAAAGACATGGAAGGCTTACATCAAAACGATCCTATTTTTAATGAAAGCGGAAATGGTCTAAAAAATGATATGTACAGTATTGCCATGGCATACCAAGACAGACAGCCGCATTCAGGTACTCGCCAGTTTTTCTTTAATATGGATAACAATGACCATTTAAATCCTGGAAGAGACTGGGGATTTGCGGTGTTTGGTACTGTAATGGATGGATACGAAACCCTTGATAAAATTATGGCTGTTAAAACAATTTACAACGAAAAAATTGGTTATGACTTTGTGCCAGAAACACCAGTGGTCATTTTAAATATTAAAATGATTGAGCCAACACCATTATAATTAATGAGGTGCGGTATAGCTGCACCCACTCGCCAATGAAGGCCCTATGAGCAACACTCTCTCTTTCAGCGAATACTTTTCGTATTTTAAAGATAAACGTTTAATTAATGTGTTTATTTTTGGTATTAGCAGTGGTTTTCCCTGGGTATTAATTGGCTCTGTAATGTCGGCATGGCTAAAGGATGAAGGCCTGAGCCGAAGCATGATAGGCTTATTTGGTATTGTATTTGGTGCCTACAGCATCAACTTTTTGTGGTCGCCCTTAATCGATCGTACAAAACTGCCTATTTTATATAAGTGGCTAGGCCAACGCCGTAGCTGGATATTGTTTTGCCAAAGCTTTATGTTTTTAGGCACATTACTTCTTGCTGGCCTTGACCTCAAAGCTAACTTGGCGATTGCTGCAGCACTGTGTTTATTAATTGCAATTGCATCTGCCACACAAGACATTGCGATAGACGCATTTAGAATAGATACCCTAAGCGAAAGTGAATCACACAAAGCAAC
>NZ_NTLW01000211.1:0-23274 GCF_002632075.1 Pseudoalteromonas sp. ESRF-bin5
TTAAAAGCAGAGCAAGAATCTACATCTACAAAAACGGTTTTTTTCATAGAAATTGATCGCCAAACAGATTCGACTGCCATTGAGTCTTTCAAAAAAGAATTAGAATCCGTACTTGTTGATGTGTCTGTTGCTGTTGAAGATTGGCAGCCAATAAGAAAAAAACTAATTGAAGTAAGTAAAGAGCTACCTAAGCGCCGCCACGGTAAAAATAAAAGTGAAGTGGCAGAAACCGTTGAATTTTTAGATTGGCTAGTTAGCGATAATTTCACCCTTATGGGTTACCGTGAATACGAGTTAAGTCCTGTTCAGGGGGATTATCAGCTTAAAGGTAAAATGGATACAAGTTTAGGGTTGTTAAAAAACTCTACAGAAGAGCATACTCGCTTGCTTTCTGAGTTACCAGAGGTGGCTCGCCAGGAAGCGCGCAGCAGTAATTTATTGATATTAACTAAAACTAATTCACAGTCTCGTGTTCATCGTCCCGCTTATATCGATTACGTTGGTGTAAAACGTTTTGATGATGAAGGGAATGTTATTGGTGAAGACCGTTTTATTGGTTTATTTTCATCTAATTTTTATAATAATAGTGCTGCTGATGTTCCTGTTTTAAAAAGCAAAATTACTCGCATAATGGATATGTGTGATTTTGCAAAAGGCACACACGCTTACAAAGCGGTATTAAATATTTTAGAAACTTACCCGCGTGATGAGTTAGTACAAGCACGCGAAAATGAGTTACTTGAAGTTGCAACCGGTGTATTACAAGTGCAAGAGCGTGATATGTGTCGCTTATTTGTGCGAAAAGATGCTTATGGTCGTTTTTTCTCTTGTATGGTTTATGTTCCTCGCGAGCGCTACAACACAGCCCTGCGCAGGGAAACTCAAGATATTTTAGGCAATGCATTTAATTCTGACGAAAAAGTCGAATTTACCACTTACTTCTCCGAGTCAACACTAGCACGTACTCATTACACTGTTCGTGTGACTGACAACAATATCGAATTTAATGTGAAAGACATCGAAAATAATTTAATAGAAGCTGCCCGTACTTGGGAAGACAAACTACAATCTGCGCTTTTAGAGTCTGCAGGTGAAGCGCGTGGAAATGATTTAAATCGTAAATATTGTAACGCGTTTGCCCGTTCATACAAAGATGAAGTGTTACCGAGTGCCGCAGTAGTTGATATTGAAAAACTTGAGCTATTAAGTGAAGAAAATAAACTTGAGATGCTTTTTTATCGCCCTCAAGAAGAGGCGAATACAAATATTGTTCGTTTGAGCTTATTTCATAAAGATGAGCCAATTCATTTGTCAGATGTAATGCCAATGCTAGAAAACTTTGGTTTACGTGTAATAGGTGAAACACCTTATTCGGTTAAAACTAGTGATGGCCGAATTAATTGGATCATGGATTTCTCTATGCTGATTGACAGTAAAGGGATGGATGATTTTGATAAAGTGTCTGCTCGTTTTCGTGCGGCTTTAACCAAAGTATGGAATAACCGTTTAGAAAATGACGGTTTCAACCGTTTAGTGTTAATGGGTGGCTTAACGGGTCGTGAAGCCTCTATTTTGCGTGCTTATGCTAAATACATGCGCCAAATTGGTGTTACTTTTTCTCAAACATATATTGAAAGTACGTTTGCTAACTACCCACATATAGCGTCTCAAATCGTTAACTTATTCGCTAAACGCTTTTCTGTTAAGAGCCCTGCGAGCTCTAAAACACTGGACAAGTTAATAGCACAAATTTACCTTGAGCTTGAAAACGTAGCCAACCTTGATGATGACCGCATTATACGTTTATATGTAGACATGATTGTGGCTACGCTGCGCACTAACTACTACCAAAAAGATGCTCAGAACCAATTTAAATCATACGTATCATTTAAAATACAGCCTAGTTTGATCCCTGACGTACCGCTACCGTTACCTGCTTTTGAAATATTTGTTTATTCGCCTCGTGTTGAAGGCGTACATTTACGCTTTGGTAAGGTAGCTCGCGGTGGACTACGTTGGTCAGACCGTCGTGAAGATTTTCGAACAGAAGTTTTGGGCTTAGTTAAAGCGCAACAAGTTAAAAACACTGTAATTGTACCTGTTGGCTCTAAAGGTGGATTTGTATGTAAGCAGCTACCATCAGAGCGCGATGCTTTTATTAAAGAAGGCCAAGAGTGTTATAAAATCTTTATTAGAGGTTTATTAGATATCACTGACAATATTGCACGTGGTGAAATAGTGCCAGCAAGTAATGTTGTTCGTCATGATGAAGATGATGCGTATTTAGTAGTGGCTGCTGATAAAGGAACAGCAACGTTTTCTGATATAGCTAACGGTATTGCAAATGAGTACAACTTTTGGCTTGGTGATGCCTTTGCATCGGGTGGTTCTGTAGGTTACGACCATAAAAAAATGGGCATAACCGCTAAAGGTGCATGGGAGTCTGTTAAGCGTCACTTCCGTGAGATGGATATTGACTGTCAAACTACTGATTTTACAGTAGTTGCAATTGGCGATATGGCTGGAGACGTATTTGGTAATGGCATGTTGCTGTCTAAGCACATTCGTTTACAAGTTGCATTTAACCATATGCATATATTTGTAGACCCTAATCCTGATGCCTCAAAATCGTATGTAGAGCGTGAACGTTTATTTAATATGCCTCGTTCTTCGTGGGAAGACTACAACAAAGACCTTATTTCAGCCGGCGGTGGTATTTTCTCTCGAGCTGCAAAATCGATTACACTTAGCCCAGAAATGAAAAAAATGCTGGGTACAAAAAAAGCAAGCATGACACCTAACGAGTTAATGAAAGCATCATTAATGATGGAGTTTGATTTGCTCTGGAATGGTGGTATTGGTACATACATCAAGCACACAAAAGAGACCGATGCTGACGTTGGCGACCGTGCAAACGACGCGCTACGTATAAATGGTAAAGAACTGGGTGCTAAAGTGCTAGGTGAGGGTGGTAACTTAGGTGCTACGCAACTTGGACGCATAGAATTTGCTGAACAAGGCGGACGCGTAAATACTGACTTTATTGATAACGTTGGCGGCGTTGCTTGTTCAGATAATGAAGTAAACATTAAAATTTTACTTAATGGGTTAGTTGCTGAAGGTGACTTAACGCTTAAACAACGTGATGAACTGCTTTATTCTATGACTGATGAAGTGTCAGAGCTGGTATTGAAAGACTGTTATCGTCAAACACATACAATTTCAATCACGCAATCTCGTGGTACATCGACACTTAAGGAAAAAATTCGCTTTATTCATGCCCTTGAGAAAGATGGCAAATTAGACCGTGCTATAGAGTTTATTCCAAGTGATGAAGAGTTAGCAGAGCGAGCAGCATCAGGCAAAGATCTAACGCGTCCTGAGTTATCAGTATTGGTTTCATACGCTAAAATGGTGTTAAAAGATTCGCTTGTAACGGATGAAATTACAGAGAATCCATATTATCGTCAGTTACTAGTTAAATCATTCCCACGTCCACTTCGTGAGAAATTTAATGATGCAATGAACAATCACCCACTTCGTAAAGAAATTATAGCGACCAAACTTGCTAATAATATTGTTAATGACATGGGCTTAAATTTCATGGTTCGTATGCACGAAGAAACAGGTGCTAGCGAATCTGAAATTGCAATGTGTTACTCAATTGCCAGTGAAATTTTTGAAATGCGTGATACGTGGTCATCAATCAGCGCTTTAGATAATAAAATTCCAGCGGCTGTACAAACAGAAATGCTTTATCAGCTTCGTAGAACTGTTCGCAGAGCAACTCGATGGTTCTTGCGTCATCGCAATAAATCACAAACGATTGAGCAAGGTATTGAGTACTTCTCACCAACATTTAGTGATTTGAGTGATAACTTGAACACTTATATTGTTGAAAAGGAAAGTGCTCGCATAGATGAAGCTGCAACTAAGTTAACAGATAGTGGAGTACCATTAGATATAGCTAAGCGCATCGTTTCATTATCTAGCTTGTTCTCGGTGATGGACTTAGCAGAAATTGCTAATAATTCGCGTAGAGGCATTGCTATGGTGTCTAATACTTACTTTAAGCTAGGTGCAAGAATGGGCTTACATTGGTTCTTAGATCAAATAACTAACCAACCTGTTGCTAACCATTGGCAAGCGTTGGCCCGTTCATCTTATCGTGAAGAGTTAGATTGGCAGCAACGAACATTGGCTCAGGTTGTTTTAAATAGCTTTGAAGCAGATGAAAAAGACGTTGATTACCAAATTGATGAGTGGATGGATAAGCAAGAGTTATTACTTACTCGTTGGAAGCAAATGCTGGCTGAGTTTAAAACGTCGCAAAGTCATGATTTTGCCAAGTTCTCAGTGGCATTGCGTGAACTAATGCTATTGAGTCACAATTGTGATACACCAGCAAAATAAAATAATTACGCGCATTATTTATTAACTAAGTAATAAGCTAATTAATAAAAATGTTATATAATACCTCAGCCTTGTCTGAGGTATTTTTTTGTCTGTAATTTAAAGAGGAATATATTCATGTTTTACGATTTAGCTCGCCGTTTTATGTTTACCCGTGATGCGGAGTGGGCACATGAATTTGCTCTTAATAATTTAAGCCGCTTTGCTAATACGCCTTTGAGTGCCGCATGGTCGCAATCTGTAGCAAATAAACCCGTTAACTTTCTAGGTCTTGAATTCAAAAATCCGGTTGGGTTAGCAGCAGGTTTAGATAAAAATGCAGAGTGTATAGATGCATTTAGCCAAATGGGTTTTGGTTTTTTAGAGGTGGGTACTGTTACACCTCGCCCGCAAGCCGGTAACGACAAGCCTCGTATATTTAGATTGCCAGAATCAAACGCTATTATTAATCGTATGGGTTTTAATAATAAAGGCGTTGATAATTTAATTAGCAATGTAAAAGCAGCAAAGTACAACGGCATATTAGGTATTAATATAGGTAAAAATAAAGATACCCCTAATGAGCAAGGTAAAGACGATTACATACACTGTATGAGAAAAGTTTTTGAGTATGCCTCTTATATTACCGTGAATATTTCTTCACCAAACACACCCGGACTGAGAGATTTACAATACGGAGCTGCACTTGATGATTTGTTGCAAAGTCTTAAAAATGAGCAGTTAGATTTAGTTTCAAAACATAATAAGCAAGTTCCGATGCTTGTAAAAATTGCGCCGGATCTTGATCCTATTCAAATTGAACAGGTAAGTGAGTCACTGCTAAACAACAAAATTGACGGAGTAATTGCAACTAATACAACACTAGAACGAAGTGATGTGATCGGTCAGCAGTATGCTGAGGAAGCCGGTGGTTTATCAGGACACCCTGTAAGAACACGCTCTACAGAAGTAGTAAGTGAATTAAGACGATTAACAAAAGGCCAGTTACCTATTATTGGTGTTGGCGGAATTGATGATGCTAATTCAGCTAAAGAGAAGCTTAATGCGGGTGCTAGTTTAGTACAGGTTTATACAGGTTTTATTTATAAAGGCCCTGAATTGGTAAAATCGATCGTAAACGGCTTATAAGGATCAGTTATCTAAGCTTTTGATCGTTCGATAAATGTTCTAAGCATTTATGTATAAAATGGTCAAAAGCAGTTATACTTTGAACTGATACTATTTTTAATATAGCCCACAAGGAGGAGCAAATGTTACAAGCATCAAAGCAATGGCAGTGGATTGCTTGTCCTAATAAAAATCGTTTATTACTTGATTTGAACGATGAAATGCAGCTTTGCACCCCTTATAAAATAAGGCAGTTAACAGATTTAGTTATCAAAAACCCTAACTTTAGCTTAGAAGATGCTGCATTTTACGAACAAGTTTATAATTATCTGGACGGGTTTGAAATCTGGTCTGGTGCACAAATATGTCAAATAGCGTTAAATGCTACAGCGGTTAAGTTTCATTTAAAACCTGTGCTAGCAAAAAGCTGGTTTTTTAATGAATACACTGGCAGCCAACCAAGTGTTGAAGCAGTCGTTAAATTAGTTTCTAAGGCGCAAACGGGCGACTTTTTGATTGTCGATCACTGTAGTGATGCCTCGGTTTGCTTAAATTTAAGCGAGAATTTTCAATTAGACGAAAATTTATCTCTTGCTCAATTTGAAGTTATCAAAATTTTAAATAATCGCGTTCATCCCATCTTACCTCAGCAAATTAAATTTAAAACTGCCTAAGTAATTTACGCTATTAAGCATGTGTTATGGCGTGTTTGTCCCTCAACCTATGGTATAATCCTGCGCAATTAGCTATTAAGGGTTACTACTTTGCAATTTATCGCACTTACTTCTATCGGAATCGAAAATTTATTGGTTGATGAGTTAACAGAACTTGGCGCTGCTGTGTCTAAGCAAACTGTTGGTTCTGTTCGTTTTGAGGCTGACTCATTACTGGCGCAAAAGGTTTGTTTATCAAGCCGTTTTGCAACGCGTGTGCTTATGCTTATCGAAGAAAAAGAAGGCGTTGATGATAAAGATAGCTTGTATAAATTTGCTCGTTTTCAACCTTGGCAAGAATGGTTTGGCCCAACGCAAACATTTGCTGTAGATTTTAACGGTACTAATGATTCGTTAAAGAATACACAGTTTTCAGGTTTAGTAATTAAAGATGCTATTGTTGACTACTTTAATGATTTGTATGAGCAACGCCCTAATGTTGATAAACAGGATGCCAATGTTCGTGTTGTTGCACGTTTAAATCGTCACGGTGTTTCTTTATATATTGACTACTCAGGACCAAGGCTATCTGAACGTGGGTACCGACAGGGACAAGGTAAAGCGCCAATAAAAGAGCATTTAGCGGCTGCAATTATTAAACGCAGCGGATGGCTAGATAACGTTAAACAACCTTTGTTTGACCCATGTTGTGGTGCGGGTACTATTTTAATAGAAGCCGCAGGTATGGCACGTAATGAAGCGCCAGGTTTGTTTCGTGAAGGCTTTGCTTTTGAGCGTTTACCTAGTTTTAGAGTGGCAAAATTTAAAGCGCTAAAAGAAGAACTACTTGCAAATATAACCGACCCGAAACTTTGGTTAATAGGCCACGACTACGATGCTCAGGTATTAAGTAAAGCCATTGATAATGCAAAGCGTGCAGAGCTTGATGATATAATTAAATTTAAGCAAAGCGATGCAACCAAGTTAACCGCAGTAGCTAAATTACCAGGTGTGGTTATTTCAAATTTGCCTTATGGTGAACGTATTGGCTCTATGGCTGAGTTAGTTGATTTACACCGTAATTTAGGTGTTGGCTTTAAAAAGCATTTTAACCATTGGAAACTGGCGTTATTGGGCATGGATGAGAGTTTATTTAAACTTTTAAAGCTTGTTAAATTAAAACGTTATAAATTTAAAAATGGTCCATTAGATGTTGAGCTTAACTTATATCAGCTAGATGACAAGCAAGTCAGTTTGACGACTGATGACAAAAAAGCCCTTAATTATGAAGGTTCAATGTCGTTTGCTAACCGTCTTAAAAAAAATAAACAAGGTCTTAAGAATTGGTTAAAGCAAAACAAAGTCGACGCGTATCGCGTTTATGATGCTGATATTCCAGAATACAATGTAGCGGTTGATGTATATAACGACAGCGCTGTAATTTTTGAGTACGCGGCACCAAAAGAAATAGATGAAAAAGTGTCTGATAAGCGTCTTCAGGACGTCATTAGCTTAACAGCGCAACAACTAAACATAGCACCTGAAAACATCGCCGTAAAAGTTCGCAAAAAGCAAAAAGGTGAAGAGCAATACACCCCTATGGCTAAGCAAAATAGAACGATGGTTGTTGAAGAGTTTGGTGCTAAGTTTAAAGTAAATTTATTTGATTATTTAGACACGGGTTTATTTTTAGATCATCGTTTAGTTCGTCGCTACATTCAAGAAAATGCCAAGGACAAACGTTTTTTAAATTTATTTGCCTACACAGGAAGTGCATCAGTTCATGCAGCTATTGGTGGAGCAAAGGCTATAACCACAGTTGATTTATCCAAGACCTATTTAAAATGGGGCCAAGATAATTTTGATTTAAATAATATTAGCAATACGCGTTATCGTTTTGAGCAAGCAGATTGCCTTAAATGGCTAGAGCATGCGACTGCGCAATATGATTTAATCTTTCTTGATCCGCCAACATTTTCAAATTCAAAGCGAATGAAAGATGCGTTTGATGTTCAGAGTGATCACATTAAGTTACTTACTTGGGTTAAAAAGATTCTTAGCCCGTCTGGAACATTGATTTTTTCTAACAACAAACGTGGCTTTGTTATGGATGAAGTTGGATTGATTGGTTTAGGTTTAAAAGCTGTTAATATTTCTGAGAAAACACTCTCACCAGACTTTAAGCGTAATAAAAAAATTCATAACAGCTGGTTAATTACCCATGGCTAAGTGGACTTTATACCATACGGAAGGGTGTCATTTATGTGAACAAGCCCACGCACTAATAACACCGTTATTAATGAGCGAAGGCAGTTTATTGTTAACAGACATAATGACTGACAAACACCTTATTGCGCAATATCAGGTAAGTATTCCTGTTTTAAAAAATGAACATGGCCAGCAATTGTTTTGGCCTTTTACTGCAGAACAAGTGCAAATATTTTTAGCACTGGCAGATTAAGAGCATTGTAGAATTATGGATTTAATAAGAATTTCGAAAGCACAGCTTGCCTTTGGTACACATGCGTTACTTAATAACGCAGATGCTGTTATTGAAAGTGGTGAGCGAGTTTGTATTGTGGGGCGTAACGGCGCAGGTAAATCAACGCTGTTAAAAGTATTAGATGGCCAAGTAATATTGGATGATGGTGAAATAAACCAGCTCGGTGGTTTAAAGATCTCTCGTCTTGAACAAGATCCACCTAAAGGGGCTAGCGGTACCGTATTTGATTATGTTGCCCAAGGTATGCCAGAAATAGCTAATTTACTTATCGATTATCACCATGTGAGTAATGAACTGCAAACTGAATGTACCGATCAATTATTAAATAAACTTGAGCGCTTATCTAATAAGCTAGAAGCCGCTGATGGCTGGCGCTTCGATAGCCGTATTCAATTAGTATTAACTAAGCTTGAGCTGTCACCTGATGCGAAACTTGAATCGCTTTCAGGTGGATGGTTACGTAAGGTTGCACTGGCACGTGCATTAGTTAGTGAGCCAGACTTGTTGCTATTAGACGAACCAACAAACCACTTAGATATGACAAGTGTGATGTGGTTAGAGCAGTTCTTAAAAGACTTTAAAGGTGGGATTGTATTTATATCTCACGATCGTGCGTTTATTCGTGCAATTGCTACACGTATTTTGGATTTAGACCGCGGCAAACTTATTTCATATCCAGGTGACTACGCCACTTATCTAGAACAAAAAGCGCATGACTTAAAAGTAGAAGAAAGTCAAAATGCACTCTTTGATAAACGATTAGCTGAAGAAGAAGCGTGGATCCGTCAGGGAGTAAAAGCCCGAAGAACTCGTAATGAAGGCCGTGTTCGTGAATTAAAACAATTACGTAATGAGCGCAAGCAACGAGTTGATCAAGTTGGTAAAACAGATTTCAATATTGAAACTGCAGACCGCTCAGGTAAATTAGTTTTTGAAGCTAAGCATTTATCTCATGCTTTTAAAGAGAAAACGATTGTAAGCGATTTTTCTACTTTAGTTATGCGTGGCGACCGTATCGGTTTAGTCGGTCCTAATGGTGTGGGTAAAACAACACTATTAAAACTAATGTTTGGTGACTTAGCACCTGACAGCGGTGAAACTAAGCAGGGTGTTAATCTAGAATTTGCTTACTTTGATCAATACCGTGAAAAGTTAGACGAAGAAGCAACAGTACAAGACAATGTTGCAGAAGGTAAGCAAGAAGTCATGATGGGTGGGCGCTCTCGTCATGTATTAGGTTACTTACAAGACTTTTTGTTTCCACCTGCGCGCGCTAGAACACCCGTTAAGGCCTTATCTGGCGGCGAAAAAAACCGATTATTACTTGCTAAGCTATTTTTAAAACCATCGAATATCCTGGTATTGGATGAGCCAACCAATGATTTAGACATTGAAACACTTGAGCTGTTAGAAGACATTATTAATCAGTATCAAGGTACCGTTATTATTGTAAGCCATGACCGTGAATTTATCGATAATACATGCTCTAGTGTATGGGCATTTGAAGGTAACGGAAAAGTGACAGATATAGTCGGCGGTTATAGTGACTATGAAGCTTATGTAAGTTATTTAGCAGAACAAGAAAAACAAGCTGTTCAACCAGCTGCAAAAAAAGTAGAAAAGCAACCGACCCCTGCTGCAAAGCCAGCCGCTAAAACGAATAAGCTTTCTTACAAATTAAAACTTGAATTAGAGCAGTTGCCTAATAAAATGGAGCAACTTGAAGCTGACGTAGAAGCCCAGCAAAATGTGGTAGGCGATCCTGACTTTTTTAAACAAGACAGTGACATAACAACCAAAGCATTGAACCATTTAGCACAACTTGAGTCTGACCTTGAAGCCGCTTTTGAGCGATGGGAAGAACTTGAAGAATTACAGAATCAGTAGTAAGGACTAAAATGAAATATAAATTACTCGCTGCCAGTATCCTAGCGACATTGAGTACATCAGCTATTAGTGCAACATATCAATTAAGTGAATTAGGCACACTCGATAATGCAAAATTTTCTTACGTTACTGATGCAAGTGAAAGCGGGCACATAATTGGTTTTGCTAACGGACTTTATAACTTACCTATAGATATTAGCTATATCGACTTTGATGATAACCTTATAAAAAGTGAATACGACACTACTGAGTCTAACTATGAACAGATTGATAAAGTAATTACGTTTACACTAGATGATATACAAAATAATGATGCTGTACTAACAAACCCTGACGCACATGCCTTCATGGTTTCTTTTCTGAGTGATAGATCAAGTAACTATGAGTATCAGAAGCAAAATCCATTTATAGGCGTTCGATTCACAGAGTCAGGTGTCGTTGAGCAAACTTTATTTGATGAAGCAGCTATCGACTACGATGGTTTAACTCGTTCAACATTTAATTTATACAATGCTGTTAGTGAAGACGGTGTATCTGTTGGTTGGGGTAGTGCTCCATATGACAAGGTTTCTTTTACACCAGAGGGTGAAGATGATGCAGAAACTTGGTTTACAAATGAATTTGTAGAGCGAGCAATTGTTATTAGTGCAGATGGTGTAAAAGTTTCATTAGCGCCTGAGTTTGACGATTATGGCGGCACAAGTCGAGCAAATGATATTATTAAAACAAATAGTGGCTACACTGTTGTAGGAAACGCTTCAATAAGTATTCCGATTGAAATACAAGAAGATATCGACGAAAGTTGTGACAATGAAGATTCACCAGTTTCAGCTTGTATTAATTTAAATAATTCAACTTCATCTCAAGGCTTGTTTAATAAAAGTGCATTTAAATGGGAATTAGATGAATCATTAAATGTTGTTTCAGTTGAAAACCTAGGTTTAGCTTTAACACCCGATGAAGATGAAGTGGAAGATGATAATTTTGTGAGTACTGCCTTTGCTATTAATTCTAAAGGTACTATTGCTGGCTACTCAAACACACGCTATTACAGGAATGATAATTCTATAATATCTATGCCTGTATATTTTAAAAATGGTGAAGTTGTAGATTTTATTGATCAAGAAGATGGTTGGGAAAATGGTATTGCATCTGCTCTAAATGATAACGACGTAGTGGTAGGTTATGCTACGAAAGTGATTGAAAGCAGTTTTAGGAACAAATTCTTCTATCATGACGTTGCGACTGGAAATACTGTTTTTCCAAATGACTATTTCACTGGGTCAAGTTCTGTAGCAAATGATATCAATAACCAAGGTTATATAGTAGGCGAAGGGGAAGTAGGTGGATCGGATAGTTCACGAGATAAAGCCGCATTTATTTATAAAATTGGTGAAGATAAAATAACTAATCTCAATGACTTATTACCATGCTATGAAACCGACGGTGAAACTGATTATCCATATACTGTAGTAGAAGCTAATGTTATCAATGAGAATAACGAAGTGTTTGGTGTTGCCACTAAAACAGTAGAAAAGCGTGACACACTTGGTGGTGTAGTGACAGATATTAACGGTAATATTGAATTTGAAACCGTCGCCGTTGCAGTTAAACTAACACCATTAGAAAATGGTGAAATTGAAAATTGTGCACCGCCAGAGGCTGAAATTTATGAAAGAAGTTCAGCCAGTACCTCTTGGTTAGCGTTATTTCTATTACCATTAATTGGTATTCGACGCATATTTCGTTTTTAAATTATTTTTAAATAAAAAACCCAGCTTCCTAGCTGGGTTTTTTTTCGTCTATACTATTCAAAGGATCGATATTATTTGCGTGCAGCTCTTGCCTTTACAACAGAGCGGCGCCATAAAATATCAATGCCAAAATAGCCTATGATTGATGCTATAGAGGCGCATACAAGCGAGCCAACTAAGAATGCAGGGCCAATAGTTTCGATACTCTGCTCAAACCAAACCCAGTTAAGCTCAAAAGCAAAGTGTTGTTCTGGTTGATTTAAAACAAGAGTACCAACGAGGTAAGACCCATAAAAAATAGGTGGCATGGTTAACGGATTAGTAAGCCAAACAAGTGTTGCTGAGATAGGTAAGTTAACTCTAAATAAAATAGCAGTCGCTGCGGCTAATACCATTTGAAAGGGAACAGGGATGAAAGCAAAAAATAAACCAACCGCAAAGGCCCCTCGAGCAGAACGTCTGTTTAAGTGCCAAAGATTTGCATCTTGCAAAAGCTTACCAAAAATTTTTAACGATTTGTGATGTCTTATTTTATTCGGATCGGGTAAAAATCTTTGGATAGTTTTCTTAGCCATTTAAAGCAACCATTTACATCAGTGTGGATCAGTCTTGGTTTTGTAATTGGCTGTATTTCAACCGTGTTTTATTACGAAACTCTCGAATTTATTATTATTACAGTGTCCATTGTAATAATAGGCGCTTATTTTAAGCCGTTTTTGTCTTTATTGTTAGGCTTTATTTGTGGAATTTGTATCGTTATAGCGCATTATCATATTTTTTATAACTTTGAGCACATAATTAATGATGAAAAGTACGCATATCCAGTCGAAGTTGTAATACAAGAAGTCATCTCAAACAAAGCTCCCCAATATGTCAAAGCAAAATTAGTGCGTATTAATGGAAAATACTATTCTAATTTGAGTGCACCTAGCGCGATGTTAAGCGTTAATTTAGATCAGCCAATGCGTGCTAATGATCGTTTTGTGGCAAGTGTTAATTTAAAAAAATTTAGAAGTAATAAAAACTTTAATGTATTTGATAACGAACTGTATGCATTTAAGCAGCGAATTTTCTTTAAAGGCAAAGTTCTTAATAAAGAATTAAAAATCAAAAGCACTTCAGAACAAAATAGTGTTCAAAATTATAAAAGCTTCATTAAAAATACATACGAAAATACAACACTAAATTGGCTTTACTATGCTTTATTAACAGGGGATAAGACGTTAATGACACCGAGTGATAAGCAGCTGATGCAATCACTGGGTTTAAGCCATTTACTTGCTATTTCAGGCTTACACATTGGGTTGGTGTTCGGTTTTGGTTTCTTCATTACAAAGTGGGTATTTATCCACGTTAAATTGTTTAATAATCAAACGATCAATTTTTCAATTGCTTACAGTGCGATTGGTTTTATATCAGCGTTTGTTTATGTTTATTTAAGTAACTTTTTGGTTTCAGCGACTCGTGCACTAATAATGCTTGGCTGTTATTTACTTCTATATTATTTTCAAAGGCAGCTAATGAGATGGCGCAGTATTTTGTTTGCGCTTGTTATTGTACTCGTTGTTAATCCGTTCAATACCCTTAATCCTGGATTATATTTTTCATTTTTTGCAGTCGTGGTTATTTTTTTAGTTATTAAAAATGTACCTCACTTTACCAATTCATTTTTAAAGGTACTTTTTGCATTAATTACTATTCAGGCTGCACTATTTATTGGTTTACTGCCTCTGTCTTTTTACTTTTTTAATGGCGTGAGTGTTGCTGGCTTAGTCATAAACTTAGTCGCAATTCCATTTCTTTCATTTATTTTAATGCCTTGTTTAATTTTATTAACGGCTATAAGTGCCGTATTTGATATTAGTATGGTGATTATTTTTATCGATAGCGGTCTAGCTTTTATTTTTACCTGTTTAAATAAATTACCAGCAGGTTTTGGTTGGCTAAACATAGGAATTATTGGTCTAAGTGTCATTATTTATGCTTATCTTACTCTTTTAATTTTTTATTTTTCGCCATATAGGCGGCTCGCTTTTTTACCTATAGCCATGCTCTATATTGATTATTTACTTGCTGATAAGCCTACATGGAAATTACATGTATTCGATGTTGGGCACGGTCTTATGGCTCTTATTGAAAAAGATGATAAAGGGTTTATTTATGATTTTGGACCTAGTTACTTTAATCGTTTTAGCCGTGCTAAAAGTATTTTGTTACCTTTTATTGATATAAATAATATTGCAGTGACTCATTCTGTAATTAGTCACCTTGATAATGACCATTCCGGTGGTTTATCTCATTTTATCGGTGCAGGTTTAAAGTTTTCATTTAATGAATTTCACCCTAATGGACCCTCAAAGGGGTGTATTCCAAACGAAGTAAACATGGCTGGGCTAATAATTAAAAGTTTCCCAACTCCCTTGTATGGCAATGAAAATGATGAGTCTTGTGTAATAAAGGTTTCAGATAAAGAGCACAGCGTTCTATTTACAGGCGATATTTCAAAAAATAGAGAGTCGCAACTGATAAAGTCTAGCGATAGTTTAAAAAGTACAGTGTTACTTAGTCCCCATCACGGTAGTAGTACGTCATCAAGTAATAAATTTATTAATGCAGTTATGCCACAGGTTGTTATTCATTCAAGTGCTTACAAAGGGCAGTGGCAATTTCCTAAAACTGAGGTTGTTGAGCGTTATAGAAATATTAATGCCTTGCAGTATGTTACTGGGCAACAAGGGCAAATTACGGTGGAGTTTTACGAAGAGACTGTGACTGTTATTACAGCACGAGATTACCAAAGCTACTGGTTTATAAAAGATTGACGTTTTGTTTTAGTTCTAGCAAGGATACAATAGGGTTTGTAATTGAATAAAGAGAGTATTATGGATCAAAGTACTACACAAATTTACAAGCGTTTAATTTCTTACGTAGGTGCTTACAAAAGCGTGGCAATAGTTGCTATTGTTGGCATGATTGGCTATTCCGGTATGGATGCTTTATTTATTCAATTAATGAAGCCTTTTATTGATGAAGGTTTAAATCAACGAAATAACGAAATATTAAAATACGCCCCTTTTGTAGTAATAGCTTTGGTTATTGGTCGTGGTATTTTTAATTTTATGTCATCTTATTGCCTAAGCTATGTAGGCTCGCAAGTTGTTCGTTCACTCCGCCAGGAATTATTTGAACATATTTTACATCTACCTGTTTCATTTCACGATAAAAATTCAACAGGTGACCTAATTTCTAAAATCACGTTTGATACAGAACAAGTTCAACAAGCAATAACCAAAGCATTACTGATTGTAGTGCGAGAAGGGGCATTTGTTGTGTTTCTGCTTGGTGTAATGTTTTATACAAGCTGGCAATTATCTCTGATATTTTTAGTTATTATTCCTTTAGTTGCGCTGATCGTTGCAATAGTATCTAAGCGTTTTCGTCATATTTCTAAAAATATACAATCTGCTATGGGCCAAGTAACAAGAAGCTCAGAGCAAATGCTCAGTGGCCATAAAGTGATTCATGGTTTTGGCGGTCAAGAGAGAGAAATTAATCAATTTTCTAAAATTAATAATCATAACCGACAACAACGTATAAAAATGGATGCCACAAAGGCATTAAGTGTTTCAGTTATTCAAATACTTGCAGCGAGTGCTATGGCCGTTATTTTGTGGGTGGTATCAATGCCTTCAATGATAGACAGTATTAGCTCAGGTGACTTTGTTGTGCTTATTTCATCGATGATGATGTTACTACGTCCGCTAAAACAGTTAGCTAACGTTAATAGTGATATGCAGCGTGGTATTTCTGCAGCGCAAAGTATATTTTTAATACTTGACGAAAATATAGAAAAAGATACAGGCACAGTATCTGTAACAAAAGCGAAAGGTTTAATTGAGGTCAAAAATGTGACTTTCAAATATCCCACAAAAGATGAACCTGTACTAAATAACTTAACGCTTACAATTCAAGCCGGCGAAAGTATTGCGTTAGTTGGGCGGTCGGGTTCAGGTAAATCAACAATTTCTAATTTATTACCACGTTACTATGATTTAGACTTACCAAGTCAAATACTGTTAGATGGTATTCCTTTAAATGATTATAAGCTTACAGATCTGCGACGCCAATTTGCGCTAGTATCGCAACAGGTTGTGCTGTTTAACGACACTATAGCTAACAATATATGTTATGGAATTCAGCGAGATATTACAGATGCTGAGTTATTACAGGTAGCTAAGCAGGCCCACGTGTGGGAGTTTGTAAAAGATTTACCTGAAAAGCTAAATACGATGGTAGGTGAAAACGGAGTGATGCTCTCTGGTGGTCAACGTCAACGCATTGCTATAGCTAGAGCTATTTTAAAAGATGCCCCTATTTTAATATTAGATGAGGCAACATCTGCATTAGATACAGAGTCTGAAAAACTGATTCAACATGCGCTTGATGACTTAATGAAAGATAAAACATCAATTGTCATTGCACATCGATTATCTACAATTGAAAATAGCGATAAAATTTACGTTATCGATAATGGCCGTGTTATTGAAAGTGGCGATCACACCAGCTTACTTTCAAACGATGGAACGTATTCAGCGTTGTGTAAAATGCAGTTTGGCGAGTAACCGTGAATAAAATCGAAAAAAGCTGGTACGAACCAGTTGGACTTATTACATTACTTTTTTTGCCATTGTCAGCTTTATTTTGGCTAATTTCGATTACCAGAAAGCAGATGTATCGTTTTGGAATATTTAAGCAATTTAAAAGCGACATACCTATTATTGTTGTTGGTAACATTAGTGTGGGTGGGAATGGTAAAACACCATTTGTATTATGGCTTTATGACTTTTTAACAAAACAAGGGTTGTCAGTTGGAATCATTAGCCGAGGTTATGGTGGTAAGGCGAGTAATTATCCTTTAATTGTTAAAGATAATACGCCAGCTGCTGAGGCGGGTGATGAGCCTAAACTTCTGTTTCATCGTCTAAAATGCCCTATTGCTATAGGGCCAAACCGACAACGCAATATTGAGTTACTAGCGCGTGATTATAATTTAGATATCATTATCTCTGACGATGGTATGCAGCATTACAAAATGGCGCGGACTATTGAATGCTGTATTGTCGATAGTCAACGCCAATTTGGAAATGGGTTACTAATGCCTGCAGGGCCATTACGAGAAACTCCTGCACGTTTGAAGTCGGTAGATTTGATTGTTGAAAACGGTGGGCAGAATAGTAATAACTACACATTAGAGCCTGCAGCGCTCAGGTCAGTAAAAAGTTCCTTTCCTGTTAGTGAATTGATTACAAATGGCCATGCAGTTAGCGCAATAGGTAATCCTAAGCGTTTTGAAAACACCTTAAAAATACAGGGGATAACATTATTATCTTCAAATCACTTTAGGGATCATCATCCATACACTGCCGAAGATTTTACCCGATTTGGTAACGACAATATTCTAATGACCGAAAAAGACGCCGTAAAATGCAGCGAGTTTGCCAAAGATAATTGGTATTATTTACCAGTAAATGCAAAGCCAACACAGGCTGTAATAAATAAATTAACTTTAATATTAAAAGAAAAAGGGATCCTAAATGGCCTTTGATACTAAATTACTCGACATAATTGCATGCCCTGTATGTAAAGGAAAATTACGTTTTGATAAAGACAACAGTGAACTAATTAGTACTGCTGCAAAACTCGCATACCCTGTTAAAGATGATATTCCGGTATTACTTGAAAATGAAGCAAGAGAGTTATCGTTAGAAGAGGTTGAAAAGTGGAATTCGTAGTCGTTATACCTGCGCGCTATGCTTCAACAAGATTACCAGGAAAACCGCTAGCAGACATTTGTGGTAAACCTATGATTCAACATGTTTATGAGAAAGCATGTTTATCAGGTGCAAGCCAAGTGATAATTGCAACCGATCATCAAAAAGTATTTGATGAGGTTAGTACGTTTACTAATGATGTTGTGATGACGCGTGAAGATCACCAGTCAGGCACCGAGCGCTTAGCGGAGGTAGTTGCTTTATTAAATTTAGATAGCAATACCATAGTTGTAAATGTTCAAGGTGATGAACCATTACTAGCTCCCGATAACGTTTTACAAGTAGCTAAGTTGTTAAATGAATCATCAGCACCCATGGCTACATTAAGCGTTGCCATTGAAGATAAAGACGACATATTTAATCCTAATGCAGTCAAGGTTGTTAGCGATATAAATAAAAACGCGTTGTATTTTTCGCGTGCGAGTATTCCTTTTGATCGACATGCGATGTTAGATGAAAAAAGAGATTTAGAACTTTCATCATTTCAACGCCACGTGGGTATTTACGCTTACAGAGCAGGGTTTATTAATCAATATATTGCACTTAGTGTTTCTCCTTTGGAGTTATTAGAGTCATTAGAGCAGCTGCGTGTTTTGTATCATGGTTATAGTATTAAAATAGAGCAGGCAAAAGTAGCTCCGCATGCAGGTGTTGATACTGCTGAAGATTTAGCAAAAGTAATCGCGTTTTTACAAAATAAAAATGCGTGACCTTTGAATGAACTTAATATTAAACGTGGTATGTGAGCATGCTGATTTTTATGTTGTCGAAAAACCAACACAACTAAGCTTTCATTCAGAAGATGGACCTGGCTTTGTTGTGCTAGCCGAGCGACAAGTTAATGAGAAACTTTACGCAGTTCATAGACTAGATAAAGTAACTTCGGGTCTAATTGTTTTAGCAAGAAATAAAAGCGCTGCAGCAACGTTTACGGAGCTTTTTGCACAACATTCTATTGATAAATTTTATCTTGCTATTACAGACTCTAAACCTAAAAAAAAGCAAGGGTGGGTTAAAGGAGACATGGCCAAGTCGCGCCGTGGTACCTATAAGCTTTTAGCATCTAATTTAAATCCTGCAATTACCCGTTTTTATTCAATTAGTTTTAAAGCGGGTTTTAGAGCGTTTATTTTAAAACCTTTCTCGGGTAAAACACACCAGCTAAGAGTTGCCTTAAAAAGTATAGGATCCCCAATATTGGGTGATATTGCTTATTCAGGTACGGCTTCAGATAGAACATATTTGCATGCTTATGCATTGAGCTTTACTTGGCAAGGTGAGAACTTACAATTTACGCTTTTACCTAGTAACGGTGATGCGTTTTTAACCTTGTTACAACATGATAATTTTCAAGCATGGCGTTCGCCATGGGAACTGGACTGGTAAATGAGTGAAAAAATAACTGACATCCGCTTTGGTGGCATTAAACGTTTATATGGTCATCAGCAATTTAATTGGCTTCAAGAGGCTCACTTTTGTGTTGTTGGCATTGGTGGAGTGGGGAGTTGGGCAGCTGAGGCGCTTGCGCGCACCGGTTTAGGTAGAATAACGCTCATAGATCTTGATGATATTTGTGCGACCAATGTAAACCGTCAAGTCCATGCCTTATCCGGAACGATTGGTCATGCTAAAGTCGACGCAATGAAAGCGCGTTGTGAACTTATAAATCCAGAATGCAACATTGATGTCATTGATGACTTTATAACTCTCGAAAACATTAAAGAGCACATTCACGGCTTTGACTATGTGATCGATTGTATTGATGCGGTTAAAGAAAAAGCAGCACTCATTGCCCATTGCAAGCGAAATAAAATGCCTATAATTACCACTGGTGGTGCTGGTGGTCAAACCGACCCCGGTCAAATTACATTTGGTGATGTAGCTAAAACAACGCAAGATCCTTTACTTGCAAAGGTGCGTTACATATTACGTAAACAGTATAACTTTAGTAATAACCCCAAACGAAAATTTAATGTTGATTGCGTTTACTCAACAGAGCAATTAGTTTATCCAGGGAGTGATGGTAGTGTTTGCCATGCTAAGCAAAGTGCAGATGGCAGCATGAATATGGATTGTAATAATGGTTTTGGCTCTGCAACGATGATTACAGGAAGTTTCGGCTTTTTTGTAGCAGCCAGAGCTATTCGCAAATACCTAGACAAAAAGCAGCGTTTGCAGGTTTAGCACTATTTAGCTTATTTTTTGCTGTGCCATGGTTTGGATTCTATCAACCATGGCTTTAATTCCGTTACCACGTGATGTACTCAAGTGGCTAATAAGACCTAGCTTATCAAACTCCTCATACGCATCTATTTTCACTACTTGCTCTGGTGTCAGTCCGTTATATAAAGATAAAATAATTGCTAGCAACCCTTTTACGATACGTGTATCTGAATCACCAATGACTACTAACGTATTTTCTTTTAAATCAAATTCAACGAACATCCATACCTTGCTTTCACAGCCGGGAACTAGTGAACCTTCTGTTTTTAAAGCATCAGGTAAAGCGGGTAAAGTTTTGCCTAAAAGCATTATTTCACGATACTTTTGCTGCCAAGAAGACGCTTTTTCAATTGATTCAGTGGTTTTTTTAAACGTATTTGTCATGAGTTATCCTAATAAAATATATAAAAACGACGTTTAATCTAATAAGGCGATACATTCTTTGAGTGAGTTGATGAATATGTCAACATCTTCATGGGTATTGTAAAAACAAAAGCTGGCTCTTAAGGTGCCATTTATTCCTAAATGAGTCATAAGCGGTTGCGTACAATGATGGCCTGCTCTGACTGCAACGCCATAACCGTCAAGTAATGTTGCCAAATCGTAAGGATGCTCATCTTTAAAATTAAAACTTAGCGTGCCAATATTGTCAGATAGATTGCTATAAATTGTAATACCTTGAATGGTTACCAGTTTTTCAGCCGCATAATTAAATAGTTTATGCTCATACTTTTGTAATTGTTCGTTTTGTAAGGCGTTTAAATAATCCAAAGCCGCAGAAAAACCTACTACGCCAGAAATATTAGGAGTACCTGTTTCAAATTTTGCAGGCGCAGGGCGATAAGTACTATGCGTAAGGTACACCTTATCTATCATTTCCCCGCCAGTTTGATACACATCTAAAGAATTAAGTTCTTGATATTTCCCATAAAGTACACCTAAACCTGTGGGGCCAAGCATCTTGTGGCTTGAGCACACGTAAAAATCACAGTTTAAGTTATGTAAATCAGGCTTTAAGTGCATTGCGCCTTGAGCGCCATCTATCAAAACGAGTGAATTAACTTCTTTTGCAGCAGTAATAAGGGGCTTTAAATTTGTGATATTACCAAGCATGTTAGATGCTTGTGTAATTGCAAACAAACTAGGTTTAGACTGCTTAATAAAATCACAGCATTGTTTAATATTTAATGTTCCATCATCATTAACTGGGAGTGCTAATAATTTAGCGCCTGTTTGCTCACTAAGTACTTGCCAAGGAACAATGTTAGCATGATGTTCTAATACTGAGATAATAATAGTATCGTTTTGGTTAAATCGGCTTCGTAAACCATTACTTACTAAATTTATTGCCTCTGTAGCACCCTTAGTCCAAACAATTTCTTTACTTGATACATTAAAATACTTGGCTGTTTTGTCACGAGCTTGCTCGTATAAGCTTGTGGCACGCTCGCTCAATGTGTGACGGCCGCGATGTACATTTGCATTTTGGCTAGTATAAAATTCGTTTATAGCGTCTATGACTGATTGGGGTTTTTGAGTGGTTGCTGCAGAGTCTAAATAAACAAGTGGGTTAGCATTTATCTGCTGCTTTAAAGTAGGAAAGTCATTTCTAATTTTATTAATATCAAATTCTAAAGCAGGCATAGCTCTTCAACATGGTCATTTTGAGGCGCAAATTGTAATGGGTTTATAATAATTCTCAAGTATTGAACACAAAAAAGGCCGCAAAAGCGGCCTTTTTAAGCTAAATAATATTAGCGCTTGTCGGTAGATACGTAGTCACGGGCAGTGTAACCAGTATACATTTGACGAGGGCGGCTGATTTTATGACCAGGCTGAGAAAGCATTTCGTCCCAGTGAGTGATCCAACCAACAGTACGTGCCATTGCAAAAATTACAGTGAACATGCTTGTTGGAATACCAATCGCTTTTAAGATAATACCTGAGTAGAAATCTACGTTAGGATATAGTTTCTTCTCAACAAAGTATGGGTCTTCAAGGGCAATTTGCTCAAGCTTCATTGCAATATCAAGAAGAGGATCTTGAATGTTTAGCTCTTCTAATACTTCGTGACACGTTTGACGCATTACTGTTGCTCTTGGGTCGAAGTTTTTGTAAACACGGTGTCCAAAGCCCATTAGACGGAACGGATCTGACTTATCTTTTGCTTTGGCTACGTATTCATCGATACGATCAACTGAGCCAATTTCTTCTAACATGTTTAAACATGCTTCATTAGCACCGCCGTGAGCAGGGCCCCATAAAGAAGCGATACCAGCTGAAATACACGCATATGGGTTCGCACCTGAAGAACCAGCAAGGCGAACTGTAGATGTAGAAGCATTCTGTTCGTGGTCTGCGTGAAGCATGAATATTTTGTCCATTGCTTTAGCAGTAATTGGGTTTACTTTGTACTCTTCAGCTGGAACAGAGAACATCATGTGTAAGAAGTTTTCTGCATAGCTTAGGTCATTTCGTGGGTACACAAAAGGCTGGCCAATGTTTGTTTTATAAGCCATTGCAGCAATTGTAGGTAATTTAGCAACTAATCTAATAGCACTTGTTTTGCGTTGTTCAGCATCAGTAATATCTAAATCTTCATGATAAAAAGAAGATAGAGCACCCACAACACCACAAAGCATTGCCATTGGATGTGCATCAAAGCGGAAACCTTGGAAGAAATTTGCAATTTTTTGATCTAGCATTGTGCTGCGAGTAATTTTCTCTGCAAATGCATCGTATTGCTCTTTAGATGGTAACTCACCGTTAAGAAGTAAGTAGCAAAGTTCAATATAGTCTGATTCTTCAGCAAGTTGCTCAATTGGGTAACCGCGGTGAAGTAAAACACCTTTACCACCATCAATGTAAGTGATTGCAGATTCACAAGAACCAGTCGACATGAA
>NZ_NTLW01000230.1:0-47663 GCF_002632075.1 Pseudoalteromonas sp. ESRF-bin5
CACTGTCCATGCTTACTCAGTTAGCACTGAGCCAATGAACATAGCCCAAGAGCTAAGCTGTTATAAATGTTCACCAGTGTATTTGGAGCATCAGCAGCTAATTAGTGCAGCGGTTAACTTTATTACGGCCATGCCTATCGAGCTTGGTTTTTGCCACAACGATTTAATTAAAGATAATTTAATAGTGAATGAGTCAGGCAGCTACTTAATTGATTTTGAGTACGCTAAAACTAACGACGTGTATTTTGATTTAGCGGCGCTAAGTGTTAGCTTTGAGCTAAATAAAAATAATGATGATGCGTTATTAAATAGTTACGCTAAATATAAAGATAAACAGGTAGGGTTTGTAACATCAACCGATAAGCTTAATTGTTATAAGCTGTTATTTTTGGTTTTAAGTATTGGTTGGTATGAGCAGCGCGACATAAGAGCTCCAGCAAAAAAATTACGCGCGCAGCTGCTAAAATTTAGTGCAGCATGTGGCTTTTAAAGGCCACCAAAACGCGCTGCTAATTCTTTATATTTTGCTACTTCATCTGCATCAAACTGCGGTTCGCCGTTTTCATCCTCTGACTTAGCGATTAATAAACTTTCACGTGCAAGACGTTTTACGCGTTCTTCTTTAACACCTAAAAACTCAGCAACTTGCTCAGTAGACATCAAACTCATTATTACTTCCTCTCATTAAATATTTTTATTTCTGTGACAATGATAGTTAAAATGTTGCTAAAGCGTAACTATTTTTATCGAATATTAATAAATAACGCGTTTTTATAAAATAGTCACATGTTTTATTCAAAAGTGCCTAATTAGTAATCATATAAACTAATGTCGCTAGCATTTGTGTAAAGATGGCTTTATCATTAGCGCATGCTAACACATTGATATCGCGAGTTGATGTGGCGGCAACAAATGTGCTCTCGTGGTGAAATGGATATCACGTGGCCCTCCGGAGGCTGAGTTGTAGGTTCGATCCCTACCGAGAGCGCCATTTGGTCCCTTTCCTTTATTGATAGTATCTACTAACATATCAAAAATGGTGACCTGAGTGTGACCAACTTAAAACTATTTTAATTTTTAGAGCTGTTAATTTCGTTACTTTTACATAATACGAGTTTATGGTGTATTTACATTTACGCATATCTACAGCCTTGTCCTTTCTAGCCATACTTCTCATCCTAAATATTTAATGACTTTGTTTTCTTAGTTGAAATATAGATTAACTTCAGACCTTATTTTTTTTCGTCAAATTATCAACAGGATCTACTTACACTGTTACGTGAATATAAAATATATTGTATACAATGATAAATTAATGTTATAAAAGTGTTTCTCTTACCGTTTGGATAGAGAAAACAACAATTATCAAAGGTAAATTATGAAAATTAAAACATTAATTCTGGCGCTACCAATGCTTGGAGCAAGCTCTTTAGCTCATTCAGCTAACGTGCAGGAGCGCTTATTTACACCAAAAGTGCAGAAGTTGAGCGTACACATCATCACGGTGTAGATCACCAACATAACGAAAAAGCGCCTATTGCTGAGTTGCAAAAACAGCCACAACAACTTAATCAGTTCATGATGCGCAGCCAAGCTGCCGTTGTCACTTGTGATTTAAGTGCGATGGCAAGTGCAAGCACTAGTGCAATTATCACTGAACTTAAGAGCCAAGGTACTAATTGCATTAATGAACTTTTTAGTGCGCCATCTTCTATTCAGAGTCAGGTTTATAGTTCAGATAACATGTATGCCGTTGCAAATCATGCTAAGTCACTCTCACAGACTTATGCTGGTGGTGGAGATGTTGATTTAGAAGCGCTGTTTTTATATTTGCGTGCGGGTTTTTATGTTGAGTTTTATAATGCTGACGTGAATTTTAGCTCTTGGGTACAACCTGCAGTAGTTGATGCTATAGATGCATTTGTAAACAATAGCCACTTTTATGATGATAATGATGGACACGGAAAAACACTTGCTGAAGTTATCATAACTATTGATAGTGCTGAGCAGCAGCATCGTTACTTAAACGTGGTAAAGCAGTGGTTAACGCGCTTCAATGAGAGTTATGCTGCAAAATGGAATATGCGTAGTGCTGTTAATGGTATTTTCACGCTACTTTATCGTGGCCAGTGGAATGATGCATTTGTAACCGCTATCGGCACTGATACTGACTTAGTTGCTAAGCTAAGCGCATTTACTCAAAAGCAGTGGATGATAGACTCAGATGCACAATACTTGATTGTTAACGCTGCCAGTGAATTAGCTCGTTTAAAACAATATTCAGGCACGTCAATACAAGCAAGTGTTGATACTGGTTTGAAAGCTATTTTTAGCACCTATAACAGTTTTGGTTATGGTGATGCAGTATGGCTTGCAGCAGCTGATTCTGTAAGTTATTACGCAGATTGTAATGACTACGGTATTTGTGGCTTTGTTGATGAACTAACTCAACAAGTGTTGTCACAAAATTATAGCTGTAGTAGTACTATAAAAATTCGCTCGCAAAATATGACGGCTATTCAACATGCAGCAGCATGTGATGCTATGGGCGCTGAAGAAGGGCTTTTTCATAATAAGCTAGCCACAAATAACACCCCTGTTGCTGATGACAACAATAACTTTTTACAAGTAAATATTTTTGACAGTAGTGACGATTATAGCAAGTACGCAGGTGCTATCTTTGGTATAAATACTAACAATGGCGGTATGTATTTAGAAGGTGACCCATCTGTAGCTGGCAACCAAGCTAATTTTATAGCTTATGAAGCAAGTTATGCCAATGCAGAGCACTATGTATGGAACTTAGAGCACGAGTATGTTCACTATTTAGATGGTCGTTTCGACTTATATGGTGACTTTAACGCACCCACAGAAGATATTGTCTGGTGGTCTGAAGGGGTTGCAGAGTATGTTGCTAATTTAAATAACAACGATGCTGCAAAAGCCACTATTAGTGATGGCTCGCGCTATACACTAGCGCAAATTTTTGACACCACCTATGATGGATTTGATCAAGATCGAATTTATCGCTGGGGTTACTTAGCTGTTCGCTTTATGTTTGAACGTCACAACAACGAACTTGATGCCATGTTGGCTCATACCCGCACTGGTAATTGGAGTGCCTATAAATCAAAAACTGTAGAGTGGGCCAATAACTATGAGAATGAATTTGTACAGTGGTGCGATGACTTAGTTGCAGGTACGAGCACTAATACCCCACCAGTAGCACAAATTAATGGCCCATATTCTGGCATGCAAAATAACAATATTAGCTTCACGAGTAATGGTAGTAATGATAGCGATGGTAGTATCGCCAGTTATCAATGGAACTTTGGCGATGGTAGCAGTTCAAATCTGGCAAATTCTACTCATAGTTACACAAGTGCAGGAGAATACACCATAACATTAACTGTGGTTGATAATGAAGGTGCAAGCCAAACTGTCACTACAGTAGCAACTATCGAAGCTGACAGTAGTGTTGATGATGGTGTGCTATTGAATAGCCAGCCAATTAACATTAGTGGCGCTCAAGATGAATTTTTATATTTCACTTTTGATGTTCCTTCAGGCGCCAGCGACCTTATGTTTAATTTAACTGGTGGTACAGGTGATGCGGATTTATATGTAAGTTTTGAAGCAGCACCGAGTGAAGCTATATATGATTGTCGCCCTTACATTGGTGGTAACGAAGAGTCGTGTGCTATAAATCCTGCACAAGTAGGCCGATACCATGTGATGGTTAGAGGTTATAATGCATTTGATAACGTTCAGTTAACAGCATCATTTACCCAAGTGACTTCTAACGTGCCAGATGTGTGTGCTAGTCAAGGTAGCCGAAGCAGTGGCCGCTTAAATGATGGCGAAGTAATTTGTCTAGGTAATAGCGATCCTATGTGGTTTAGCATTGCAGATGTTCAAGGCCAAAATGGTATTGCGATCACCACCGCTAATGGTAGTGGTGATTTAAGTCTAAGCTACGCTGCAAGTGGTTGGCCAAATGGTAACAATGAAGTGGCTGAGTCAAATAATAGCGGAAATGGAGAGTGTATTTATATTTCAGGCCAGAGTGAATACTGGGGCTACCTAAAAGTAGCTGGTAATAGCACTGGTGCAAGCTTAGTCGTCGACTTTAACAGTCAAGGGTGTCGTTAGTTAATATATAAACTTAAAGCGTGATCTCACGCACTTTATATAATGGAGTCATCAGTTTTCTGGTGGCTCTTTTTTTATAAAGAAACAAATGCAAAGGTTCATTTCTTCAAAGTCAAAACACCCCTTTAGCTTTTTTCTGGTGTTTTAAACTAACTATAAATTGAACTACTTGGATGTAAAGTTGATAAATAAACATTCAATTGTACTTACGTTGCAAAAGTGTCGCCAAAGCTGACAACTTCAATATTGATGAGTGCATTGAAAGGTAATTAAATTAGGCCAAAGGTGGCTGAATACCAAGAGAAAGAAAGCAACATCAACTCAGTTAACGCTGGACTAAACAATGGTAATCTAAAGAGGAGGCAAAAGCCACTTTCTTGCGAAAGTGGCTTTTGTCCTATTGTTAAGCTTAGGACAAAGTTAGCTCTTGAATAAGACGAATAGGCTCACCATCAACATTTAAAATGGCCTTTACAGAAATCTGTTGTGGTTTGCCAGTTTTTGTTACTTTGAAGGTGTATGTTTTTTGTTCATAAGGTGCTATATCAACACTTTTCTGTTGAGATTTTGCGGGGGTGGCTTGCTCGAATAATGTTGAGGTTAGAATAATGTCCCCAGTTGTTTCCCCAGAATAAGGACCAGATAAATTAAACGCTACTAACCAATGGTCTTCATGCTCCTTCGTTTTTACTACATTAAACTCAACGCCATTAAACGGGGTTACTCGTTTTGAGAGCGTAGTTTGGTGCGTTAACGACTTCCATTTGAGAGTTTGCGCAATAGTAATCTTATCAGCATTTATTTCTGTTAGCAGTGAGATATTATGTGTTCCTGAAGTCAAGTTGCGTTTGAGCTGATGAGTTTTGATTAGCTTATCAGCGCTATCTATGAGTGATACTTGTGCAGTAATTTCTAAAGAGGAACCAGTTGGATTGACCACTCTTAAAAAAGGCTTTTGTTGGTGATAATAAATATCAGATTTAACCCCAGAAAGAGTACTAAAACCAGTATTATTTAATGTGGTTATATATTGATTTTCCAAGAACTCTAGTTCAGAACTGGCTTCATCGTGCAGCTCTATAGAGGGTAATTTTGCCAAAATATTACTCAACTCAAGATCGCATTGTGGTATAAATCTCTCGTGTTGCTGGCAGGTTTTAAACACTCGGTTTAATAGAGCATAATTTTTAAAAAGCCAAGGGTTTGTAAGCGCATTCTCTGCTGTGACAGACACCAAGCGAGTGGGGGTAGGGTTAAATAAATACGGAGTGATTTTATGGTTGTTATTTTGACCTAATAAGCTGATCTTTTCGCTGTTAAGTGTTGAAATCATTTGCTTATTCAGGGGAATAGAAAATTGTTGGGTTACTTTTTGACTGTCACTTTGAGCGTGTAAGTTAATGCTTAATTGTGCTTGCTCGAGCGTTAGGTTTATTGCAAGTTTCTTATCTGCAATTAATGCACTTTTTATCTCAGGTGTCAGGGCTATTTGCTTTGCTTTAAAGTTATCGTAGCTTTGTGCATTTATAATTAAGTGACTGCCATCTTCAATAAGCAGCATCAGTAATTGATCATCATTCACTTGCTCTTCACCAATAAAAGTGCGGCGATATTGTAGATTTTGTTGGTCACGCTTTCCTTGTAATGCTATGCCAATTTTTCCTCGATGTAATTGAGCAGCTTCGAACTCGATTAGCGCGGCCACTTGGTTTTTATTTGCTACATCAATGAGTGAACTCGGTTTTGGCGCTGGAAAGTCCATGACTGGGTGGTTGGCAGCTGAGGGGGGATTAATATCTAATCGTGATAACGCCGTTGATTGAGTATTACGTAGCCAGTAAGCGTTACTGTCTTGCTCCCAAGGCCCTGATACAATATGGAAACTAGGTTGGATATTTTCTACAAAATCAGCAAAACCTTGTTCTATTTCCGACCAATTTTTAAAAGTACTTTTAAGCAGTGAGTTAGCTGTTGAAAGTGTGGCTTCGCTGTGTGGGTTCGCTAATTTGAGCTCTTCAATAAAGTGAGCAAAGTACTGTGCCCGTTCAGGAGAGCTTAAAAGATAATGAATAATAAAAAAATTAAGTCCACGTTTTAGTGCTGGATCGTCATTTATTTCTTCAATTGTAGGTTTATTTGCGCTGTAATATTGTTTTAAACCGGTTTCAATGTAATTCATTGGGGCGCGATCAAATACCATGACGGTGAGTTGTTTTTGCTTAGGATCATAAACATGGTGAGCAATCGAATCAGCTAAACCTTCGGTGATCCAATTAGGTGCCCACGTTGAATGGCCGTTTAATGCCATATGAAAAGCATGCATGGTTTCGTGAATAACTATATAACGCTGATGGTGCTCACGGTGGCTGGGGAAATTATATCCGGCACGGTTATAAAACATGGTTTCACCACCGGCCGTTTTATGTACCCCACGTAAAAAACCATCATCAAGCATGGCTTCTCGTACACGGGAGCGACTACTACCATAAACAACTGCAATGCGTTGGCGCTCAATATTTGGGGGAGCCATACCAAATAAAGCAACATAATGTGGATATGCCATTTCAAGTAGCTCTAAGTATAGCGTGACCTTCTCTTTGGGTAGATCACTTTTTAGCGCAAAGTGCTTACTTACCCACCAGTTGTAGCCCCGACTATTTCCTATTTTGCCATCGCTGTATGTATATGGAATTGTTTTTCCTAAAAACTCAATATCGATATTATTGAGTGTGCTGGTATAGCCCTGGACGGTAATGTTTGCTTGCATTTTACTTGGGCCGCTTTTTATGTTACCGAGATCAGGTTTATTATTCGCACTAGTATTAGGCGTGGGCTGACAGGCAGTGAGTAGTAAAGTTAATAATGTGAGAGATATAATTTTTGTCATTTTAGTTGCTTTGTTTGTATATTGTATGCAATATAAAATACTGCGTTTAATTGAAAAAGTAAACTATGAATAATAACCAACAATTACAATCAGCAGCACAGCAGGAAACTGGCAAAAATAAACAAACTTGGCGTAGCTTTGGGTTAGGTTTCTACTTGGCTAATACCATGGAAATTTTTGAGCGTTTAGCTTGGTATGGCTTTTTTGCAGTATCGTCGGTGTATATGACCACACCCATTGAGCAAGGGGGGGTCGGATTTAGTGATGCAGAGCGAGGCGCCGTACAGGGGATAATTCCGTTTTTTTTATACTTATTACCTGTGATCACTGGGGCTTTTGCCGATCGCTATGGCTATAAAAAAATGTTTACATGCTCATTTGTTGTGATGACGCCAAGCTATTACTTCTTAGGTCAAGTGACTGATTTTAATTCGTTCTTTATGATTTTAATGTTAGTCGCTTTTGGTGCATCCTGCTTTAAACCTGTGGTAGTAGGCACTATTAGTCAAAATACTAACGACAGTAACCGAGGATTAGGCTTTGGTATTTTTTACACTATGGTTAATTTGGGGGGCTTCATTGGCCCGTTAGTGGCTGGGTATTTAAGGACTATTAGTTGGGATGCGGTATTTATTATGTCGGCATCTTGGATTGTTATTAATTTTATTCCATTGCTTTTTTACCGTGAGTCAAGCAGTAAACTACGTAGCAGCATAGGTGCGGCAGCGGTTTTACAGCAAGCTCAACATGTTTTGGGTAACAGCCGTTTCGCATTATTACTGTTTACCAGTGTAATTATTTTAATGACGGGGGGAGTTAGCTGGTTAACATACACTCAAGCTTTTTCACTAATTACGATTTGGTTAGCTGCGAACTGGTTATGGGATAAGTGCGTAAGCGTGCAAAAAGCGTCTAAATGGTATCTACAACCGGTGAGGGTTAGCAATCGTAGTTTTGCACTATATTTAGCAATATTAACGGGGTTTTGGACGGTATATAACCAACTTTTTTATACTCTACCTCTGTTTATACGTGACTATATAGATACTCAAGATTTAGTTGCATTCTTGAGTTACTTTGGTCAATCAGCAGTGGATTTTTTTGCTTATGTTGATATTCAAGCTTTAAGTAACAAACTGCAAACACTGGCTGCTACTCAAAGTCTAACACCAGTCAAAGAGATAAATTTAGAGGCAGTGCGTCTAGAGTTAGTCCACCTAAAAGTCAATGTTCCTGTTGCTGAAATAGCGTTATTTTTTAAACAAGCCAGTGCTTCTAGCTTTTCGGCTGAGCAAAGTATGCAAGTGGCGCAGCAGTGGCTTAAATACCGACAGGTAAACCCTGAATACCTGATTAATTTAGATTTTGCAGCTATTGTTCTGTTACAAATAATAGTAAGTGTTAAATGTCAGCATTTTAAAGTTATATCTGTCCTAATAAGCGGTTTAATTGTCACAGCAGGTGCTTTTTTAGTGTTGTTATTAATGAGTGCGGGGGTATTACTAAGCCAGTTGGGAGGTTTAGTAGTGGTAACGGTTATATTATTAATTGCTTTTGGTGAAATGCTCACCTCACCAAAAAGCCAAGAGTATGTTGCCAGCATAGCTCCAAAAGGCAGTGCTGCGATGTTTATGGGTTATTACTTTGTGTCTATGGCATTAGGCTTTTTATTTGCTGGATTTTTGTCTGGGTGGAGCTACGGCTACCTGGTCAAAGAGATAAAGTCACCTGAAATCATGTGGTTATTATTTGCAGGCATTGCACTAGCTACTGGGTTTGGTTTTTATTTATTAGCGCGATACAAAAAGGACTAAATAAATGATTTTTAAAAATCTGTTTATTTTAATCACCGTGCTTTTAATCAGTCATTGTAAGGCTGCTGCTAGTGAGGTGGTTAATTATAAGAACTTAATATATAGAACCGGCAGCCCATATTATATGCAGGAATTTGAGCAAGGCGATCATCAACGTTTTAGCCCTCTTTTTGATTTAGGCGCATGGCATGGACATTTGCTACCAACAGATGAAAACGCCGGCGCGTTCACCGGGCCTGCTATTGTTACTGAGGAGTATTTAAATTTTATAGCACCTTATTTAGAAAAGCTGACTGTTTATAAAGGCCAGAAAATTGACGAGGCCAATAAAGTGAAGCTAGCAATGCGGGCTTACAGCGAACCCGGCGCGTTAGTGCAAGAGCTAAGCGGTGATGGGGTAAACATAACGCTTACTTTGCGCTTTGTGACAAATCGCACTTCATTAGTTAAAACACAGATTAAAACTACTGAGCCTATTACATTACATTTCACAGGAAAACTTATAAACCATTTACGTGCTAACAATGGCACCGAAAAAGCGGGGCGTTCGCCATTTGTGGTTTATCCGAAATTAAACCCCCGATGGCAAGTCACCAGCAATAGTATTGCGATTAGTTTTGGCAAAGTAAGGGCGCATGGACACCTGCTCACCTCGGGGAGTTCACAGTTATTGCTTAAAAAAACGTTAGCGGTTAAAACACGTCATGACGACCTAAGTTACTCAAGCAAAACGCACATAAAAAACAATCGCACATTCTACACAAGCTATTCATATTTATTAAATAATCAAGACGTGGTACGTGAAAGAGAGATTGTTGATGAAATTTTAAAGCAACCCGAACACTATTTATCACGTAGTAAATTACGTTGGCAAGAGTATATAAATAAAGCGACACAGCCAATTAGTAACAAGCAGCCAGCCTTACAAAAACTTGCGGTAAAAAGTGTTGAAACGTTAATTGGAAATTGGCGCAGTAAAGCTGGTGCAGTAGGTTTTGATACCGTTAGTCCTGCCGTGACCGGTCGCTGGTTTTCAGGTAATCAAACTTGGCCTTGGGATAGCTACAAGCAGGCATATGCACTGGTAACATTTAATCCAGAGCTTGCTAAACAAAATTTGAATGCTGTGTTTGAGCATCAAATAACGCCAGACGATGCTGTCAGGCCATGGGATGCTGGATTTATACCTGACTTAGTGGCCTATAATTTTAGTGCAAAACGCGGTGGGGACGGCACAAATTGGAATGAGCGTAATACTAAGCCAAGCTTGGCAGCTTGGGCTGTGTGGCAGGTGTTTGAAAATACAGGCGATACTCAGTGGCTCGCGCACATATACCCTAAACTAGTTGCTTATCGTGAATGGTGGCTACGCAATCGTGATCATAATAAAAACGGTGTGCCAGAGTATGGTGCCACTGTTGATAAAGCTCATAATACTCGTGACGAAAAGTTATTATTTAAAGTAAAAACCTCGGCAGGTTGGCGAACAAGAAGTGGCTTAAAAAGCTATAGGACTTACCTAAGCGATGAAGCAACCTTAGAAATTAAAGTTCCGGCACAAACAGCCGCATCTTGGGAATCTGGTCGTGATGATGCTGCTGTGTTTGGTTTTATAAATAATCAACAGTTAAATCGTTATATAAAAAACGGCGGGATTCGTGGTGACTGGCACGTTGGTTTTGCAGAAAATCGTAATGATACAGGTACATTAGTTGGGTATTCATTATTGCAAGAATCTGTGGATCAAGCCTCATATATGGCTGCTGATAACCGTTATTTAAGTAAAATAGCGAAGCAGCTTAAGTTACCGCACCAAGCAAGTTACTTTTTAAGGCAAGCAGCTCAGTTAAGGGATTATATCAATCGGTGCATGTTTGATAAAAATACAGGCTTCTACTACGACATTGAAATAGCAGATACGCCCTTAGCGAATGGTTGCGCTGGGAGGACTTTAGTAAAAAGAGGCAAAGGTCCTGAAGGGTGGTCACCGTTGTTTAATCAAGTAGCGAGTATGGAACAGGCCAGTGATGTGGTAAAAACAATGCTTGATAACAATGAGTTTAATACTTACGTTCCGCTTGGCAGTGCTGCGCTGACTAATCCGGCTTTCGGTGCGGATATTTATTGGCGTGGACGAGTATGGCTTGATCAAGCTTACTTTGGGTTAGTAGGTATGAGTCATTACGGTTATTGCAAACAAGCTCAGCAATTAAGTGAAAAGCTATTAAATCGTGCCAATGGTTTGCTTTCTAATGCACCAATACGTGAGAATTATAATCCGCTTAATGGTGAGCAACAAGGAGCGCAGCACACTTATTACTAATTGCTCAAAAGCAAGGTAAATGGTGCCAATAATTGGCACTGTTTAATTCAGTTCACCAGACTAATCACACTATGGCATAAATTAATCACCACTGCTTAAGCTTCACAAATTACAAGAGAATTAACACAAATAGAATATTGTATACAATATTCTATTTGTGTTAATATTTATAGGAGTTACCTTTAAGCACAGGAAATATGATGAAAACAACGAACACAGATTGGCGCTTTTCAGTTATGCCGGCCGTATTCACATGGCTAAAAGAGTCTGAATCTGGATCATTTGAAATAGACTTTGATACAACAAAGAAATACGCTGCAGAAATTTTAAAAGTACAAGGGAAAGGCGGTAGTAGAATGGGGGGGCTTGTTGGCTCAGGCACATTAGGTGAAAATAGTTATCTAAGTGTTGATCAGCGTCTTTCTTTACTTGAAGCTCTTTCTGATGTTGCAAAAGAATACGGTGTGCCACTGATCAGTGGTGCTGCGGCAGAAACGAAAGAAGAAATAGCTGAAATTGTAAAGCAACTTGCATCTGTTGGCGTAGATACTGTCATGGTTATGCCACCAAAAACCAAAGAAGCACCTAGTGATGAAGATATGTATGCATATTATGCGCTTTGTGCAACAGCCGCTAAAGAGGCTGGCATTACAATTATGCCTTATAACAACCCAGATGCAGCTGGCTACCATGCGCTCTCAACCGAGCTTCTTAAAAAACTTGCTTCACTCCCTGAAGTAACTGCGTTAAAAATATCGACGTCAGACGTTTCAATCATTGAGACGATAATGTTAGAAAACAAAGATGCAAAAATTTTGGCAGGTGTAGACACTGTCACTGTGCATGCCGGACTAGCAGGAGCATGTGGCGGGATCACAGGTGTAGGTTGTATCTTTCCAAAAGCGAGTGTGACGATGCAGGAGTATGTAAATAAAGGGGAATGGGCTGAGGCTAACAAAATTTCTCAGGCTATGAATTCCATCTCTTACTTGGATGCTCAACCGCTACTTATGGAGTACCTTAAGTGCGCATTTGGAATTCATCATGACGATAAGGATGGTGGACTTCGTACTTTCGGTAATAAATTAACTCAACAGCAAATTGATGACGTTCGTGCAAGATATCTTTTAGCACGAGAGAGGCTTAAAGCTTTGGACTTGTTAGGCTAATTCGTTGTCTAGTTCTTTCAAGTACTAATTAGCTGCACGGTAAGTATTCGCCGTGCAGCAATGAGTATATTTATCTTATAACCCAAATGGGTTTTCGAGGCTATGAGCGGGTTCAGTGAACCACTTTGGACCATTTTCAGTAATATAAAAGTGATCCTCTAAACGCACACCAAATTCACCAGGTACAACTAGCATTGGCTCATTACTAAAGCACATACCTGCGGCTAGAGGTGTTTTATCGCCGCCGACTAGGTAAGGCCATTCATGGATGTCTAAGCCTATACCATGACCGGTACGGTGTGGGCAGCCAGGTGTTTGATACTCAGGGCCAAGGCCTTGCTCTGCTAAGTAAGAGCGGGCAGCGTTGTCGACACTCTCACAACTTTGACCTGTTTGAGCTGCATCAAAAGCGGCCATTTGTGCGGCTTTTTCATAATTCCAAAATTGGCGTTGGCGGTCTGTAGCTTCACCAAATACGTAAGTGCGAGTTATATCTGATAAGTAGTCGTGTACTTTACAGCCAGTATCAATTAAAACCATATCTCCTTTTTTAAGAGTTTGTGGCTCTTTGACACCATGAGGAAATGATGTCGCGAGGCCAAACAAAACGATGCAAAAGTAGTTACCAGGCGCGCCAACTTTTTTGTGCGCCTGTTTAATAAATTCTTCTACCTCAGTTGTGCTTATACCCTCATATAGCATGCTGGCTGTGGCCTGATGAACTTTTAAGGTCATATCCATCGCACGCTGTATTAGCATTAGTTCATTGGCTGACTTATGCATGCGGCAATGAGCTGTAACAGGCTGTGCATTAACGAGGTTTAAGCCTGTTTGCGCTTTATTTATGCCATCGAAAATGAAAAACTGCGCGCTTTCGTCAATCCCTACAGTGCCGCTCTCAGCAATGCCCATTTCGGTGAGCACTTTGACAAATAATGCATAAGGACTTTCGTGTTCAAGCCAGCCGCGAATTGGGCCTTCTATAACTTTAAAGCCATTGAGAGAGCCAATTTCAAAATCAGGGGCTATATATTGTACTTCGCCCTTCGCGGGTAAAATAGCCCCGACCATGCGCTCACTTGCGTACCAGCGCATACCCGTAAAGTAAGTAAGGTTAGTCCCTGCATTTAAGTAAATGGCATCAACATTATTGGCTTGCATATACTCTTGAGCACGGGCAATACGGGCTAGATGCTCATCAGCTTGAATGGGAATTAAATCGCGAGTCATATTGGAAAGACTAGCAAGTGCTTGTTCTTTCGTTTGAGTACTAATACCTTTGGTCATCATTAGGTTCTCCTATGTATTTGTTTAATTATAATTTTTAAAGAATTAGCGCATAAACCGGTTTATAGAATATGGCTCTAAATTTATGGAGGGGGCTTTATTGAGACACAAATCTGTAATTAACTCGGCAGTTATGGCTCCTTGTGTCAACCCTAAATGCTGATGACCAAAGGCAAAGTACAGGTTATTGTGATTGGGGGCTTGGCCTATTATAGGTAATGAGTCAGGCAATGATGGCCTACAGCCCATCCATGTAGTCGTGGCACTAAGAGGCTGGCTAGCTAATAACGCTTGTGCATGGGGCAGTAAAGCTAATGCACGTTTATTGTTAGCCTTTCTATTTATACCCGCAAACTCCACTGTGCCTGCCACTCTTAACCCTTGACTCATCGGGGTCATGATAAGACTCCGTTCAGCAGAAGCTACGGGCCGTGTTAGGCCATGGTTAATATTAACCATACAGTGGTAACCACGCTCGGTATCTAAAGGTGCTGTGTATCCAAGCGGCTCGGTGAGAGAGGCACTCCAAGCACCCGCTGCGATCACGACTTTATCGAAATTGAGACTATCTTGTTCATCACTCACCATAAAACCTTCACTTTTAGGCGTGATAGCAACTACTTTCTGTTGACGAAATTGCCCTTTTAATAAACTGAACTTTTGCGCTAATTGGATACAAAATAAATGTGGTTCAATACTATGAGCAACGTCTTCAAATAATAAAGCGTGATTTATTTTGTCGGATAAACTGGGCTCTAGAGCATGTACTTGCTTTGTATCAAGTAGCTTTACTTTAATTCCTTGCGCTTGATACATAGCCAAGGTGCGCTGCACATTAACCAATGAGGTTTTTTCAAAGGTAAGTAAACTACCTTGTTTAGTAAGCAGGTGGCCCAGTTGATAGTTTGCTAATAATCTTTCATAAGCATGAATTGCATGTTCATTTAAGGCTTTGAGAGCGTGTGTATGTGCGATAAATCTGGCAGTAGGCATATTTTTAATAAACTGCCAAAACCAAGGGAGAGCTTTTATTGCATAGCGCCAATCAATGCGCAATGGTCCTAATGGGTTAAAAAGCATAGCAGGTAATTTTTTTAATAATGCTACCTGCGCTAGAGGAAATACCTGTTCGGTGGCAAAGTGCCCAGCATTACCTTTTGAACAGCCTTGCGCTAGGCCATTTTCATCGTATAGCGTCACTGCAAAGCCAGCTTGTTGTAACTGTAAAGCTGTGCAAATACCAATTACACCGGCACCGATCACGGCGACTCTTTGAGTTCTTGTATTGGTCAAAATTACCTTCCCCTGATGATAAAAGTAAAACGCTATACGTTTTTTAAAAAATAAATCGATATTGTATTTACTGACAAGTAGTAAGAAAAAACTCTACAAGCTCTTTCTAACTCATTTTTAGTTATAACTTTCAATTGGTTATGTGTAATTAGTTATTTGTAATCTTTTAAGGGTGTGTACCTATAAATTTAATATCAAAATAGGATATTGATTATTGTATACAATATACTTATCATATCAAGCATAAATTCAGTTCGGAATAGGCAAATGAAAACCAATTGGCATGGTATAAACCCAGCAATGGCCGCTCAGTTTAATAGTGATGAGTTAGTTAGCTCTACATGGCAACTAGTTGGCAGCGCTATAGTAAAAGCTATAGCAGATTTTAAACTACTGGTTGTAAATGAAAAAACTTCTTCATCAACGCTTAACGATACTGCGAAAGCGTATTGTGTTGATGTAAATAAACCTAAATTGGATTAAGTGATGCGCAAAGGAACATTTTTTTGTATAGATGGCCATACTTGCGGTAACCCTGTGCGGCTTATAACAAGTGGCCACCCTCTGTTACAGGGAAATACCATGAGCGAAAAGCGCCAGGACTTTTTAGCTAACCATGACTGGATCCGTCAAGCGCTCATGTTTGAGCCCAGAGGTCACGATATGATGTCGGGCGGTTTTTTATACCCACCTACTAGCGAAGATGGTGATGCAGCCATTTTATTTGTAGAAACTTCCGGCTGCTTACCTATGTGTGGTCATGGGACAATGGGTATTGTTACCTTCGCCTTAGAGCATGGTTTGCTACATGCTAAAACCCCCGGTACTTTAAAACTGGATACGCCAGCAGGACGAGTTCAGGTCAATTATGAAATGACTGGTGGTAAAGTGCAGTGGGTTAAAATTTACAATGTGCCTGCTTATTTAGCGCATCAGTCTATATGTATCAATATTCCAGAGTTGGGCGAATTAAAGGTTGATATCGCCTTTGGTGGTAACTTTTATATTATTGTTGAACCACAGGGCAACTTTAAAGGTATTGAACATTTTAGTGCAGGGCAATTACTCAAATACAGCCCATTAGTGCGTGATGCTATTAATACCAAAATACAATGTATCCATCCGCTCGACTCTACCGTTCAAGGTGCTAGCCATGTGTTATGGACTGGCTCACCCAAAAATTCCAACTCAGATGCGGCTAATGCGGTTTTTTATGGAGATAAAGCCATTGACCGCTCACCATGCGGAACAGGCACTAGCGCCCGCATGGCTCAGTTGTTTAGTAAAGGCTTATTGCAGCAAGGCGATGCATTTATTCATGAAAGTTATATTGGCAGCCAGTTTATTGGCTGTATAGAGCAGGTGTCTGAAGTGGCAGGTCAAACTGCTATTTTACCTAGCATTCGCGGCTGGTCTCGGGTAACCGGAACGAGCACCATAACAGTAGATGACGACGACCCATATGCCTATGGGTTTCAAGTAATTTAACGAGGAGAAAAGCATGACATTAACAGGACAAAGCCTAATTGCCGGACAATGGCAAGGTCGCGCTGAGCAAGGTGAATTTCAAGCCTTTTCACCGGCTAAAAATCAACCATTATCGACACGCTACTTTAATGTAACGAGTACTCAGTTAAATACGGCAGTTGATGCTGCTGATAATGCTTTTATCGAGTACAGAAAAACGAGTTTTAGTCAGCGTGCAGATTTTTTAGAGTGTATTGCAGAGCAAATTTTAGCACTTGGCGATGATTTACTAACGCAAACCGCGCAAGAAACCAATTTACCTATGGCACGCTTACAAGGTGAGCGAATGCGTACGGTTAATCAGTTAAAAGCATTTGCCAGTGCACTGCGTGAAAACCCAGATTCACCACTAGGTTTAAAGCTGCTTGATGAAGCTGATAGTAATCGCTCGCCACTACCTAAACCTCGTACAGAGCTTAATTACTTACCGCTTGGGCCTGTAGCTGTATTTGGTGCGTCTAATTTTCCGTATGCATTTTCAACACTCGGAGGGGATACCGCCGCCGCACTTGCAGCAGGCTGCCCAGTGGTTGTTAAAAATCATACTGCGCATCCAGGCACAGGGGAGCTAATGGCTCGTGCAGCGCTTGCTGCGATTAAAGAATGTGATATGCCGCTAGGTGTATTTTCAGTGCTGCAAAGTGATGTTTACGATATTTCGCATCAATTAGTCGCAGCTCCGGCCATTAAAGCAGTCGGTTTTACTGGGTCGTTTAATGTGGCTAACTTACTGCAAGCTACTATAGCGAAACGCCAAGAACCAATTCCATTTTATGGTGAGCTAGGTAGCATAAACCCACAAATAGTTTTACCCAATAAAGCGCAAAATGAAGGTAAAGCTATGGGTGAAGCTCTTTGCCAATCAATGCTAATGGGTAATGGCCAATTTTGTACCAGTCCTGGCTTATGGCTGGTACCAACGGGCTGTGATGAATTAGAAGCCGAGGTAGCCAACTGCATTAGTGCAGCCGCCTCAGATACTTTATTAACCCCAGGTATTGTGAAGACCTTTAAAAAGCAAGTTAGCCAGCGCAGTGAGCTCGAAAACGTAGAGCTTATTGCTAAAGGGGAACTCACAGAAGACTTTCATGGTAATGCCCACGTATTTGCATGTAATGTTGATACTTATTTAGCAACTCCAATGTTACGTGAAGAAGTATTTGGCCCAGCCGCTTTATTGGTTCGTTATGAAAGCATGGAGCAGTTAAGCTTACTAGTAGCAGCGCTTGAAGGGCAGCTTACGGCAAGTGTGCATGACAGCGCTGATGATTTAGCTAAAGCTGAACACGTTATAGAAGAGCTGAAATACAAAGTAGGGCGTTTAATACACAATCAAATGCCAACCGGCGTAGAAGTATGTGGCTCAATGAACCATGGTGGACCTTTTCCAAGCTCCACAGATGTTCGCAGCACTTCTGTTGGGTTAAATGCAATGTTGAGATTTTTGCGACCAATTTGCTATCAGTCTTAGTTAATTGTAGCGGGAGTGGAAATTGCATTTCCCGCTATCTCTTTATTATGAAGGATTCTAACTTGGCATGCGTGTTTTCATAGGTATAATGCATATTAAATGCAATTTATAGAAATTACTATGGCCATAGAACATAAAACTCGAACTCAGCTTGTTGCAGAAGCTATCCGCGAAAAAATTCTTTCAGGTGAAATCAAAGCGGGTGATCCGCTACGTCAAGCAGCATTAGCCACTGAGCTAAACGTAAGTCGGATTCCAGTACGTGAAGCTTTGCTTCAACTCGAAGCTGAAGGGTTAGTCAACTTTGAAGCTCATAAAGGTGCGACTGCTACACAGCTTTCGGCATCTCAAATTGATGAGATTTTTGATTTAAGAGCATTGCTCGAAGCGGAACTACTAAAACATTCGATAAATAATTTAACTGATCAGGATTTAATTGATGCAGAATTAATTTTAGCTGAGCTTGAAAGCGCTATGGACGCTGGCGATACTCATTTAGCTACTGGAGATTTAAACAGTCAGTTTCATGCTAAATTATACAGCCGCGCCGCGCGCCCACAAACCCGTGAGCTGGTTGATATGTATAGTAAAAACTCTGAGCGCTATGTACGTATGCATATTTTATTGGCAGGCGGTTTAACAAAAGCTCCTGAAGAGCACCGTACTTTACTCGAGTTATGCAGAAAAAAAGACTGTCAAAATGCCTGTGAATTTCTAAAAAATCATATTGTTAAAGCTAAAAACGATATAAAAAAATTACTTATAAAATTAGAAGGTGAAAAAAGTAATTAAAAATATATCTGGCAATTAGTACAGGCTACTAAACTCTAATTTATAACTTTAGGCATCGCTTTAGCTTTCCAGCAGCAATAAGACAGTAGCGATGTCTTCCTCCTTTTTATTATTCCAATTAACACCATAAATAGCTCCTTTCTGTTGGGTCGAAAGTTCATAAATTTTTTTACTATTAAGATCAGTTGGTTATTTTTGAATGCGAATTTTATGTATATTTAATATTGTATACAATATGTAATAAGTGTATATTTTTTGTCGTCTAAGTTAAATAGGCAATAAAACCAACAGGAACAAGGGAACATTCACATGTTTACAAATAATAAAAAGCAAACTCGGGGAATAGGCATTAAATCGCTGTTAGCAACGGCGGTAACAGCTGCATTAATAATGACTCCTACAGCAAAAGCAGTTGATGGTAGTAGCATTGTTAAAGGTCATGTAGTGGCACAAGCTGGCAACGATTTAACCGGGGCTACAATAACTTTAAAACATAAAAGTAAAGGCTTAGTGTATACCATTACTAGTAATAATGATGGTGACTATTTACTGCGCAATGTGCCAGTTGGTACATATGATGTCACTATAAGTAAAGAAGGGTTTGAGCCGTTAGTTGAAGAAAATGTTGCAGTGACGATTGGTCAATCAATTATTCTCGATGCACAATTATATAAAGCCGGTAGTGATATTGAGCGAATTGCTGTTACTGGATCCGCTATTCGCCGTGTAGATATGGCTTCGTCTACTTCAGGTCTAACATTCAGTGATGCTGAATTAAAAGCTATGCCAGTAAACACTGGTTTTGAAAGTATTGCGTTATTAGCTCCAGGTACAGCTGCACCGGGTGGCGCAAGTTTTAATGGTGCTTCAAGCTTTGGTGGTTCATCAGCAGCTGAAAATGGTTATTACTTTAATGGCTTAAACGTAACCAGTATTCGTACAGGTCTGGGCTCAATTCGCTTGCCATGGGAAGCTATTTCACAAACGCAAGTGAAAACAGGGGGGGTTAGTCCTGAATTTGGTGGAGCACTTGGCGGTATTGTTAATGCGGTGTCTAAATCGGGCGATAATGATTTTAACTTCGGGGCAGAAGTACGTTGGGATCCTGATAGTTTACGTAGCCAGCACGATTCTATTTATCAAGAAAATGGCACAATTAGCACCAATACACAGCAAAGTAGTTACGACTTTAAAGAACTGCAGTTATGGGCTAGTGGTGCAATCATCGAAGATACCCTGTTTTTTTATGGCTTATTCGCACCTCGCCGTGAAGAGTCTACAGGCGCAGGGCAAACAACTTTTTCTGACTTTGAGCGTGATGAAGACCGCTGGTTCACAAAAGTAGATTGGTTTATAAACGAAGATCACTCTGTGGGTTTTTCAGCGATGAACAATAAGCGCACCTGGACTGATAAAACCTTTGCTTACAGCTGGCAAGAGAATGTGATTGGAGAGCAACAAGGTGTGGATGCGCCTGGGGAAGATGGCGGTAAAGTATATAGCTTAAATTATAATGGCTACCTAACTGATGCTTTTTCAGTTTCAGCTGTCGTTGGCCGAGTGACAGAAAACGTTGAAAATGTGGTCGCATCACCAAACCCAGGTGTTTGGGATGAGCGTGATGGCTTTGTCACTTTGAGTCAACATACAAATTCATCGGTGACAGAACAAGAATTCACGCGCGACCAAGCAAGAATTGATTTCAACTGGGATTTAGATATGCACTCAATCCAGTTTGGTATTGATTATACTAATGTAAAAGTGGACTACTTTGAAGGCCAAAACGGCATTGGTGATGCAGAGGGCTGGTGGACGGTCAAGACTGCCGGTGAAAATGATGTATCAGGTGCACCTTTGGGAAGTGATTTTATAGAAAGACGAGTTCGAAGTCGCGAAGTCGATTCAGATACAGCTTCACTCGCTTTTTACATCAATGACTCATGGCAAGCAACCGATAGTTTAGTGCTTAACATGGGGCTACGTTATAGCCAGTTTGAAAACACAGTATCAGATGGGCGTGCCTTTGTTGATATCGATAATCAAATAGCACCGCGTTTACAAGCAATTTATGATGTGTCAGGTGACGGCAGCGCTAAAATTTTTGCTACGTATGGACGCTATTTTCAACCAGTATCTGCGAACATGAATATCACCCAAGGATCAGCTTCAATTGAATGGTTTGAGTATTTTGAGTTAGATGAATTAGACGCAAACGGTGCACCAAGTTTGATGGCTGATGGCTCACCAAGTAGAGGAGATATGCTACGAGATAGGCGTTGGCGTCAGCGTGGTATTACTGAACCAGGGTTGATTGCTTCATCTTCATTAAAACCAATGTACAGTGATGAATTTACTATCGGTTATCAGCAAGAAGTGTTCGATACTATGTCAGCGGGTGTACGCGCGATTTATCGTGATCTTGGACGCAGTGTTGAAGACACTGATGTCGGCCCGGTATTAGCTAAAAAACTGGCTGAAATGGGCATTACCGATAACGTGGGTCAAGGCTCTTATTATGTACTGAATAACCCAGGTGAAGCTATTCAAATGTCATATGATTTTGACGGTGATGGCCAGGTTGATGAGGTTAATTTAAGTGCTGATGAACTTGCTTTACCAGAGGCGCAGCGAAAGTATTTAGCGCTTGAGCTTACCTTGGATGGTAATGTGACGGATGATTTACGCATTAACACCTCATATACCTGGTCACATAGTTATGGTAATACCGAAGGGCTAGTGAAAACGGATAATGATCAAGCTGACCCAGGCTGGACAACCTCTTATGACTACGGTGACTTGATGGATCACGGCTATGGTAATTTACCTAACGACCACCGCCATGCTCTTAAATTTAGCGGCGCCTACAATATTACTGAAGCATTGACTGTTGGCCTTGTTGCCCGCACTACGTCAGGCCGTCCCAAAAGTTATTTCTCAGTTCATCCAGCGGGCGTAGATAGCTGTGCAGAGGGAAATCCTTGGGATGCGTGTATTAGCCAATATTATGATCAAGCATCACATTACGATGAAAATGGTAATCCAGCTCCTCGTGGTAGCAAAGGAAACCTACCTTGGTTAACGAATGTCGATATGTCATTGACCTACTACACGGACTTTTTTGGTACCGATATGACTTTAAAAGGCACCGTCTATAACTTATTCGATGGTGATAGTGCAATGTCAATCGATGAAGAACGTGCACAGTACGGTGATAATGGTTTAGAACTGAACCCAGACTATGGGCTAGTGACGGGGCGTCAAGGCGCGCGTTATGTGTCTTTAGTGGCGCGTATAGAGTTTTAACTCCCTGGTAAAACAGCTGTTTGAAAACAGCGGACTAAGCTATTTATCTTAGGGTAATTTAGTGTGTTGTTTTGATGTTTAAGCACATGCTCATTTGAGCCATACAGCCTTAATGCTAAGCAGGAAACTGCTTGGCATTTTTCGTATAAATTTTAAGGTTAACTATGACGAACAGTTTATATTTTCATTGGCAACAGCCTACAGGTGATTGGCTGCAAGTGCACACTCTTGATATGCACACGGGCGGTGAACCTTTACGCATAATCATTGATGGATTTGCTGAACTACAAGGGCAAACCATGATTGAAAAGCGCGCTGATTGCCTAACAAGATTTGATCACCTACGTAAAGCACTGATGTTTGAACCCCGAGGTCATGCTGATATGTATGGCGCGGTGATCACAAAACCTGAACGTAAAGATAGCCATTTTGGCGTACTGTTTTTACATAATGAAGGCTATAGCACAATGTGTGGTCACGCTATTATTGCGCTTGCCACAGCAGCCAAAGATAGCAGTATTAGCAACTTTATTGAGGGCATTAATGAGTTACGTATAGATACACCAGCAGGGCTTATCAAGGCATATATTACTCTTCGAGATAACCAACTAATAAGTGTTTGTTTTGATAATGTTGCTAGTTATGCAGAAAAGCTTGATATGCCAATTGAAATTCCTCTGTTTGGTGCCGTCAATTGTGATATTGCTTATGGCGGTGCTTATTATGCTTTTGTAGATGCTGATACTTTGGATGTGAGTTTAGCGCCCAACAATCATGAACAAATTATTAGCTTAGGAAAAATTATTAAGCAGCATGTTAATAGCCACTACCAACCAAAACACCCGACAGATGATGCGTTGAGCTTTTTATATGGGGTGATTTTCTATTCAAATTCACAAAAAAGTCATTCTGCATTTAGCCGCCATGTCTGCATTTTTGCTGACGGCGAATTAGATCGCAGCCCAACTGGTACCGGTGTGAGTGCCAGAGCTGCATTAGAGTTTGCAAAAGGCAGGCTTAAATTAGGACAGCAAATAAGAATAGAGAGTATTTTAGGCTCTGTATTTTCAGTTGAGCTAAAATCGCAACGCATGTTCGCTGATACCCATGCAGTAATACCTAGAGTGAGTGGTGAAGCATTTGTTACTGGTAAACATACTTTTTTAATTGATCCAAATGATCCCCTAAAGCAAGGATTTATATTTCGATGAAAAATCAATTTATCTCTCGCCAACAATTACTAAAGCAGGCATTAAAAAAAAATGGGTTAACAGCGCTACTCGTATTAGGCCATGAAAATATTCGTTACTTAAGTGGCTTTAGCGGTAATGCTGCTTACGCGTTAATAACTGCGGAGGAAAGTGTACTGATAACCGATTATCGCTATTTTGGCCGAGCTCAAGCAGAGTCTATTGGCTTTGAGGTTGTCAGCCGTGATCGTGATAGTGAAACATTAGGTCAGTGCATAAATCGTTTTTTAACGACTAATAGTCAATTAGGTTTTGATGCCGCTTTTATTGATGTTGCGCTTTGGCAGCAAGTGGCAAGTGAGTTAACTAGTCATACAGTTACACAAGTTACCGGTATGGTTGAACGTTTACGCATGGTTAAAAATGATTGGGAAGTCGAGCAAATAAAAGCGGCTGCGGCCATTGCTGACGAAGCGCTTAGACAAACATTACCCTATTTTAAAGAAGGTGTAACAGAGCGAGACCTAGCGCTGGAGCTTGAATTCAGAATGCAAAAACTAGGCTCTGAAGGAATGTCGTTTGCCACTATTTTAATGTTTGGAGAGCGTTGTGCACTGCCTCATGGCAGCCCGAGTGAACGTACTCTATCTAAAGGTGATTTTATTACTCTTGACTTTGGCGCAGTGGTGAATGGTTACCGCTCTGATATGACTCGCAGTTATGTACTTGGTAAAGCTTCAAAGAAACAATCAGCAATCTATCAAAGCGTAAGCAATGCTCAGCAAGCAGCGATCAACCTACTCAAAGCAGGTGTTGACTGTCTAGACTTACAAAATATCTCACAGCAAGTACTCGATGACTCTGGTTTTGGTAAATGGGCAGGGCAAGGGTTGGGCCATGGAGTTGGCTTGTTTTTACATGAGTTGCCCTTTATTAATAAAAATTGCCGTCATGTATTAGAGGCAGGTAATGTGATCACGATTGAACCTGGTATTTACATTCCGAATTTTGGTGGTGTGCGAATAGAAGACGATATTTTAATAACTCAAAATGGTTATGAAGTATTAACCCACGCCCCTAAGCCGTTCGAATTGGAGGGTTAGGATGAAAGTAATAGATCAAACGCAAATTGATGACTCCCTAGATTTTGACTCGCTTCGTATTGCTCTACAGAAAGGGTTTGCTCAACAGTTTTCTATGCCTAGGCGTAACGTGTATGAGTTAGATCAAACAGACACAAACCATGATGCATTTGCCGTATTACCAGCATGGAATAAGCAGGTAATTGGGGTTAAGGCATTTACCTATTTTCCAAGTAATACTGACAGTGAGTATGCGTCACTTTATTCAAAAATAATGCTGTTCTCGCGCGCTCATGGTGAACCGCTTGCACTTGTTGATGGTACACGTGTCACGTTCTGGCGAACGGGTGTTGTATCTGCTTTGGCAAGTTACTATTTATCGCGAAAAGATAGCCAGCATTTAGTCTTTTTTGGTAGCGGTAATTTAGCTGAGTATATGATTCGAGCACACTTGAGTGTGCGCAACTTTAAACGGGTAACGTTAATAGGACGTAATCAAGATAAAGTTGCTGCTTTACACAATAGCTTACAGCGCGCATTTACTGATATTGAGTTTGTACTCGGACAAAGCTGTGAAAAAGTTATTAATAGTGCCGATGTAATCAGCTGCGCAACGGGCTCACCAATACCATTATTTAGTGGCTATTGGTTAAAGCCTGGTACGCATGTTGATCTGATTGGTAATCATCGGTGTGACTCGCGCGAATGCGACACTGTTACTATAACGCAAAGCAAGGTATATGTTGATAGCAGGGTGAATGTTCTTGCTGAGGCTGGTGAGCTGTTAATTCCTATCTCTGAAGGAGCTTTTGATGCAGCTAATATATCCGGCGAGCTTGCGGAGCTAGCTAAAAAAAATAACTATGAGAGAGAATGTGAATCCGATATAACAGTATTTAAGTCTGTTGGCACAGCGTTAAGCGATCTTATAACTGCACATTATATTTATAAGTCATTAAAAAATGAGTAGCTTATTACTTTTATTATTAGGGCTTTGTTTCGTTATGTTGAGCTTACTAACATTTATAAGATGGCTCAGGATTCGTTATGAGAAGCAACATTGGCGAGTTTGTAAAATTGTAAACATTAACAATGTAATTGATAATAACGTGCGCAATTTAGAGCTTTTGCACTACAAGAGGATGTTAGTCAGCTATAAATTCAAAGGTAATTTTTATAGTGTTTTTGTTGCTTTTGATCAGCAGCTTATAGCCCAGTTTAAAAATGGGATTGATTGTACAATTTTAATTGACTCTAACAATCCTAATGTCACTTATCTTAATAGTAATTACTGGGTGAAATACTGTGGAGTTTGGTTTTTTTCGGGCATTATTTTTATAGCTTTAAGTTTCTTAATCCTCATCTGAATTGGGTATAATAAGAGAGCTGGTTAAGGTGTTTGCTTAAAGTGCGTAGTTTAGCTTTTTAAAAAAATGTATCTTATTTTGTAAAAGTTAAAATAGCTTACGACAACTGGAAAGCTTTTTTCTCTTTTAAATATTAGCTGACTATAGTTTTTTTCTCAAAGTGGTGATGCAAATAAAAGGGATTCATAAGTATTAAATATTTAGGGTATACCTGTAATTAATAATTTAAAGGTTAGACATATTTTATTCCTATAATCGATTATCAGGGTATAGGTTTTTACGAAGGCTGAGTTGTAGGTTCGATCCCTACCGAGAGCGCCATTTGCGTTTAAAGTATCATTTCCTGTTTCTTCCTCAAAATACCTACAATTATTTAAATTAGTCCGCTGCCTTACATTATTTAATTTTCGATAATAAAATATGTAGCAATCTATTTTATACCTTTAGGCGTATATTCATTGCTGAGCTTATGGTTTATTCTTGCTAGTGCGTATAATTATTGATGTTAATCATTTATTATTACCCTGAACTCAAAAGCTAGACTTTTATAGCTAAATAATGCTATTTAAAGTATATATTCATTAATTATAGAAACCCTCATTTTTATGCTAATCACCTTACCTATATCAGAACTCGTTCCAGGCATGTACGTAAATAGCGTTACTAAGCAGCAGGAGAGTGTGGATGGCATAAAAATTAAAACCAGTGGTTTGGTTCGTGATAAATCAATCATTCAGCGTTTAATTACCGAAGGGGTGCTTGAGCTTCTCATCGACTTTACAAAAAGTGATGTCGCCGTGCCTAGGGTTATTAAAAGGTGGGAAAGGTATCACCTCTTTAATGTTAGATATGATTGTAAATCATCATGAGCGTCTTGATGGTTCAGGCTATCCAAGAGGTGTAGATGGAAGCAAATTAAGCCGCCCAGCTCGGATCATTGCGATTGTAGACGTATACGATGCATTGACAGCAGATAGACCGCATCAAGAGGATGATGAGCCAATTAATGCGCTTCGCTATTTGTTAGCTAACAAACAGCTGTTTGATGCAGAGTTAGTACAGTTATTTATTAAGTGTTTAGGTGTACACCCAGTAGGGACTATTGTTAAGTTAACCAATGAGCGATTAGCGTTGGTGCTAGAGGGCAATCATTCAAACCCTATTAAGCCAAAAGTTAAATTATTTTATAATGCAAAGCATAATCATCACGTAACGCCTAAAGATATAGATTTGAGTACCGACAACCAAGAGCTTAAAATTTTAGCGAGTGTAAAGCCCATGGATTATCAAATTAACTTATCTCGTTTGTTAAAAGATCATCTGCTCGTTTAGCCTTAATACATCGGCGCTTTTGGTTTGCCTGAGCTGATATAAACGCGCCTAAAAAGCAACTTCCCATTAGTACCAACCACAACAAAGTGCCAAGCTCTACATGTAAAGCTGTGCAGCAAAATATGAGCGATACAACAGCATTTAACATAGCGCCTAGCCAGTAACGATTAACAGGGTTGTCGCATTGTCCGGCCTGTGTGCACGCGCAGTAATTTGCCTTATAAAAGAAAAATACACTGGCTCCACAAAAAATGAGACCCACCATAATTAGAACGATCAGCACAGTTTTAACCCGTTGGTTATTTTAAAAAGAGTTTGAAATGCGGCGTAATCCATGTCAATCTAAATGATAATTAATTACATTTAGAGCAATTACTCCAATAACATATTTCTTGTCCGATGAGTTTTAAATAGTTGTTAAAATGTAGTTAAAAAACGTGTTTTTTAGGTGTTTTTGGTGTGATCATGAAGTTTTTTTCTAAAAATTAATGTAGTGTAGTCGGGTTTTGAATATAAGTAACAACACACATAGCTACCCAAACAGTGAGTTTGGTTAAGGACACAACAATGAAATTTTCTAAAACGCTTATCGCAGCCTCGCTTGCATTTGTTTCAGCTGACTCTTTTGCAGCTGCGTTTCAATTAGCTGAGCAAAACGCATCAGGTTTAGGCCGTGCTTATGCTGGTGAAGCATCTATCGCAGACGACGCGTCTGTTGTTGCACGTAACCCTGCTTTAATGACTTTATTTAAAGATAAGCAACTAAGTGTTGCTGCTATAGCCGTTGTTCCAGATGTTAGCCTTGAAGGCACTGGTACAAACAATGGCATCGACCCGAATGCATTAGATGACGACAGCATTGCGCCTAGCGCCGTTATTCCAGCAACTTATTTCACAATGCCAGTAAACGACAGAGTATCAGTTGGTTTTGGCGCATTTGCTAACTTTGGTTTAGCAACAAAATTTGATGACGACTACGCGGCAGGTCAAATTGCCGGCGAAACAGAAATTGTAACCGTAAATATGAACGCAAGCGTTGCCTATAAAGTAAGCGAGCAGTTCAGCTTTGGTATTGGCTTAAATGCAATTTATGCAGAAGCTAAAATTATTCGTAAGTTTGGTGCTTCAGCTTTACCAATCCCTGCTTCAACAGATGCAGTAAACCTTGAAGGTGATGATATTGGTTACGGCTTAAATGTTGGTTTAATGTACCAATTAGACGAAAACAGCCGTTTTGGTTTTAACTACCGTACAGAAACTGACATCACGTTTGAAGGTGAATACTCAAACGAGCTTCCTTCTGCATTTATTCCTGGTGGATTAGACGGACAACTTGAACTTCCAGGTTCGGTTGAAATAACGCTACCTGCTATTGCTGAGTTTTCTGGTTCACATCAGTTAGACGAAAAATTAGGCTTACATTACAGTGTATTGTGGACTGGCTGGAGCAGCTTTGATTCATTGGAAGCACAAGTAACAGCACCAACGGGTGATAAGTTTAGCGCATTTGAAAAAACAGAAGATTTCTCTGATGCACTTCGTTACTCAGTAGGTACTGACTACCAGTACAACGAAAACCTATTGTTACGTGCAGGTATTGCGTTTGACGAGTCGCCTGTATCACAACAGCATTTATCAATCTCGATTCCAGACACTGACCGCTTTTGGTTCTCTTTTGGTGGTAACTACATCATCGATAAAAACTCAAACGTTGATTTAGGCGTGAGTATTATTCGTGGTAAAACACAAAACTACACTGAAAAAGATAACTTAGGCTCGCAGTGGTCTTTTGAATCTAAAGGTCATGCTACGCTTATTGGCGCGCAGTACAACTACACGTTTTAATGTAGAAGTGCCTTTAGCTTAGTCATTAGGCACAAAAAAGCCGCTCACTTTAATTAAAGTGAGCGGCTTTTTAATGCCTGCTAAATTGCTTTAGCAGGTATGTGACTAAAATTATAAGCTTTCAATCTTCGTTTTTTGCTCAAGCAGCTTAGTTTTAGCATCGGTGAATTCAGCTAACTTAGCGTTTTCTTTTGCAAGAACAGCTTCTGGTGCATTGTTTACAAACTTTTCGTTAGCAAGTTTGTTTTGCACTTGCGCTAGGCCTTTTTCTGCTTTTTCGAGTTGCTTGTTGATACGTGCAAGCTCTGCTTCAACATCAATTAAGCCCGCCATTGGGATCATAATTTCAAGGTTGCCAACATAAGAGGTTGCACACGCTGGTGCGTCGTCTTTGTTTTCAAGCATTGTAAACTCTTCAAGCTTAGCCAATGATGCCAAGAACGATTTATTTTCTTCAATACGGCGCACATCTTCGCTCGATGCATTGGCAAGTAATACGCTCAGTGGCTTGCTTGGGCTAATATCCATTTCACCACGAATGTTACGAATAGCTAAAATGAATTGTTTAACCCACTCTAAGTCTTCCATTGCTTGTGCATCAACGCTTGCTTCATTATAAACAGGGAAGCCTTGTACCATAATGCTAGTGCCCGCTGTTTCAAGGCCTGCAAGTGGTGCAACACGTTGCCAAATAGTTTCTGTGATGTATGGCATCATTGGGTGCATTAAGCGCAGTAGGCTTTCTAGTACCGTAATGAGTGTATTACGTGTACCACGTTGCTGTGCTTCATTACCTTTAAATAATACGGGCTTAGTTAGCTCTAAGTACCAATCACAGAACTGGTTCCAAGTGAATTCGTAAAGTGTGTTAGCAGCTAAATCGAAGCGGTAGTTATCAAGGTGTTCAGTGTACGTTTTAACTGTGGCTTCATATTGGCCTAAAATCCAGCGATCTGCTAGCGAGTACTCTTTTTGTGCATCGTTTGCAAAACCACAGTCTTGCTCCTCTGTGTTCATTAATACGTAACGGCTCGCGTTCCATAGTTTATTACAGAAGTTACGGTAACCTTCAAGGCGGTTCATATCCCAGTTGATATCACGACCGGTAGATGCCATTGCTGCAAGGGTAAAGCGAAGCGCATCGGTACCGTGTGCTTCAATACCATTTGCGAATACTTTGCGCGTGTCTTTTTCAATTTTAGCGGCAAGTTTTGGCTGCATCATGTTGCCAGTACGTTTTTGTACTAAGTCTTCAAGTTCAATGCCGTCAATCATGTCTAGCGGGTCAAGTACGTTACCTTTTGACTTAGACATTTTATCGCCGTTGTCGTCACGTATTAGGCCAGTAACATACACTGTTTTAAACGGCACTTGTGGTTTACCATTTTCATCTTTAATAAAGTGCAGCGTCATCATGATCATGCGCGCAACCCAGAAGAAAATAATATCAAAACCTGTTACTAACACGTCAGACGGGTGGAAGGTTTTTAAATCATCGGTGTTTTCTGGCCAGCCTTGCGTTGAGAATGTCCAAAGCGCTGACGAGAACCATGTATCAAGTACATCTTCGTCTTGGCTAAGTGCTACGCTATCTGCAATGTTGTTATCGCGGCGAACTTCCGCCTCATCGCGGCCAACGTATACGTTGCCTTCGCTGTCGTACCAAGCAGGAATACGGTGACCCCACCAAAGCTGACGTGATATACACCAATCTTGTACGTCGTTCATCCACGAAAAGTACATATTTTCGTATTGCTTAGGCACAAATTGAATGTCGCCGTTTTTAACTGCATCTTTAGCAGGTTCTGCAAGTGGCGCAACACGTACATACCATTGGTCGGTAAGTAGTGGCTCAATGACCACACCAGAGCGGTCGCCGTAAGGAACGGTTAGGCCGTGGTCTTCAATTTTTTCAAGTAGGCCTAGTTCTTCAAATTCAGCGATAATCGCTTTACGCGCTGCAAAACGATCAAGCCCATGAAAACGCGCTGGAATTGGCGCATCGAGCTCAAGCTCTTTGCCATCAAAGGTGTAAGTTTCACCTTGCGTTAAAATAGCGGCGTCTTTATCGAAAATATTGATCATTGGCATTTTGTGACGCTTGCCAACTTCGTTATCGTTAAAGTCGTGGGCTGGGGTTATTTTTACACAACCTGTGCCTTTATCTTTATCGGCGTGTTCGTCAGCAACAATGGTGATACGACGGTTAACGATAGGTAATAAAATGTCTTTACCAATTAAATCTGTGTAGCGCTCGTCATCTGGGTTTACTGCAACACCTGAGTCGCCTAGCATAGTTTCTGGACGAGTTGTGGCTACGACAATGTAGTCTTTACCGTCTTGTGTTTTAACGCCATCGGCTAGTGGGTAACGTAAGTTCCACATGTGGCCTTGTTTGTCTTTGTTTTCAACTTCAAGATCAGAAATAGCAGTGTGTAATTTTGGATCCCAGTTTACTAGGCGTTTACCACGGTAAATTAGGTTTTCTTTATGAAGGCGAACAAATACCTCTTTAACCGCTTCAGATAAACCATCGTCCATCGTAAAGCGTTCACGGTCCCAATCAACTGATGCGCCAAGACGACGAAGCTGTTTAGTAATTGTGCCGCCCGATTCGTTTTTCCATTCCCAGATTTTATTAATAAAATCTTCGCGGCCTAAATCGTGGCGTGTTTTACCTTCTTCAGCATGCAGTTTACGCTCAACCAACATTTGCGTTGCAATACCTGCGTGGTCAGTACCTACTTGCCATAATGTGTTGTTACCTTGCATACGTTTAAAACGCGTAAGGGTATCCATTATTGTATCTTGGAAAGCGTGGCCCATGTGTAAGCTACCCGTGACATTTGGCGGCGGGATCATAATAGAATACGGTACGCCTTGGCCAGATGGCTTAAAGTAGCCTTTTTGTTCCCAGTCTTGATATAGAGACTGTTCAATATCTTGCGGATTGTAGGTTTTATCCATTACACAGAACCTTAAATAAGTACTTAAATTAGTTGGTTAGTTTGCCTGAGTGGCTAGCTATTAATATCTTGCGTGGTGAGATTGGCACCGAGTTGGCGTAGCTTTTTAAAACGCTCGCGGGCTGCTTGTTTAGCAACAGGTTCTACGGGGACAAAATCAAAAACTTGGTTAAATCGGCGAATGTAATCAGGTAGCTGAGTGGCCAAGTTTATTAAAACTTTTCGGTTGCCAACAGGTGGCGTAATACCAATTTCAACAGGGGCTCCGCCTTTAGGGCCTTCACCTTGTAAATTGTGTGGTACAAAACTGTCTGGGTCGAATGCCCAAATAATTTCATCAATGGCACAGGCTGTATCGTTATCGTTTACACAAATAAATACACGTTGCCCATTACGATACTGATCGGCCGCTATTTGTGCAGCCAAAGCAAAATGATCATCAGCCTGGGCTTTAGACTCATCTTGTTGCTTTAGAACGAAAAATTTAGCGTTCATGTTCATTGTATCGGGCTTTCCCATGACATTGAATGTGCACTAGGTTAATACACATAAATTAAGAGGCAGATTTTGCCATATAACGGGGTTTGCTTCAATTAATACACAAATAAATAAGGCGCCTAACGGCGCCTTATTTTGAACTAAACAGATAATTAATCGTGTGCTGCTTCGCTTACACCCGCTCTGTTCAATAAATACTGAGTTAGCATAGGAACAGGGCGTCCTGTTGCGCCTTTATTTGCACCACTTCGCCATGCAGTACCCGCTACATCTAAATGCGCCCAATTATATTTTTTGGTGAACTTAGATAAAAAACACGCTGCGGTAATTGTGCCTGCCGCGCGCCCACCTAAGTTAGTAAAATCAGCAAATGGGCTTTCTAGTTGGTCTTGGTAATCGTCCCACAGTGGTAGCTGCCATGCACGGTCGCCACTTTGCTCAGACGCTTTCAATAAGTCGTGGGCAAGGGGGTTATGGTTTGCAAGCAAGCCTGTTGCATGAGCACCTAATGCAACAATACATGCACCTGTAAGGGTGGCTACATCTATGACGGTATCTGGGTCAAAACGCTCCACGTAGGTTAACGCATCGCATAATACTAAACGACCTTCAGCATCGGTATTAAGTACTTCAACCGTTTGCCCCGACATCGTTGTTAAAATATCACCTGGTCGGTAAGCATTTGAACTTGGCATGTTTTCACAACCAGCTAAAATACCTATTACGTTTATAGGTAATTGCATTTGTGCCAAAGCGCGCATTGCACCTATAACACCTGCAGCACCGCCCATATCGTATTTCATTTCATCCATGGCTTCGCCAGGTTTAATTGAAATACCGCCTGAGTCAAAGGTTAAACCTTTACCAACTAACACAATTGGCGCTTGCTCGTCGCTTGCACCTTTGTAGTTAATAACCGACATAACAGATTCGTTATCACTACCACGGCCAACCGCTAAGTATGAGTTCATACCCAGCTCAGCCATTTTTTCTTCGCCAATAATATCAACGGTGATGTTATTAAAATTAGTAGCAAGCTCTTGCGCTTGTTCGCCTAAATACGCTGGGTTACAAATGTTGGGTGGCATGTTGGCAACGTCTTTACACAACTTGCTGCCAGCAGCGATAGCTAAACCGTGCTCAATCGCACTTTCACCAATAGTGAGTTCGCGGCGCGTGGGTACGTTAAATACAATTTTACGAAGTGGGCGACGCGGGTCTACTTTTTTACTTTTAAGTTGATTAAACGTGTATAAGCAATCTTGCGTTGTTTCAACGGCTTGGCGTACTTTCCAATAAGTATCTCGGCCTTTTACGTGTTGCTCTGTTAAAAAGCATACCGCTTCCATAGAGCCTGTATCGTTTAAGGTATTTATTGTTTTAGAGATAATTTGTTTGTATTGCTTGTCATCAAGCTCGCGCTCTTTACCGCAACCTACAAGCAAAATACGCTCGCTTAATACGTTAGGGACATGGTGCAATAATAAAACTTGGCCAGGTTTACCCTCTAGGTCGCCACGGCGAAGTAAATTTGAAATATAACCATCACTGATTTTATCGAGTTGTTCACCAATGGGGGATAACCTGCGTGGTTCGTACACGCCAACGACAATACATGCGCTGCGTTGTTTTTCTGGGCTACCACTTTTTACGCTAAATTCCATTGTTGCTCCTGGTTGTGAGTCATTTAAGCTAATAAATAAGGCCAAAAATAATATTTTCTAGTCTTAGTAGCTAAGCTTATGTAGAGATAATACTCATTTTAGCTGATTTTTACCGACTCTTACTGTGTAATTGAACTTTATATGCTTAAGGGCTACTAATGCAACATTATATCTTGCACTTAGGTAGGATAATTAATTTTGATGGCTTATAATAATAGCCTATTTGTCGGTATAAACTGTGCAAAATAGCTATTTAACTATTCGACACTCACTATTGTAGTGAAATACTAAGTTTAACAGGGGCGAGCATTGCTTATTTTTCGTTATTTGACCGCTGAGGTTTTAAAATCGCAGGTCGCCGTATTTTTAACTTTAATGACCATTTTTTTATCACAAAAGCTGGTGGTTATTTTAGGTGACGCATCAGAGGGAAGCATTCCTGCTCAATTAGTGCTGTCGATGATTGCGTTAAAGTTACCACAACTTGCCTCGTTAATTCTTCCATTGAGTATATTTTTAGGCATTATTTTAGCGTACAGCCGTATTTACGCCGACAGCGAAATGACGGTATTAAAAGCGTGTGGTGTGAGCGAATGGTATGTAGTGCGTGTAACTTTAATATCAAGCGCAGGCTTGGCGCTTTTGGCTGGCGCATTAACTATGTACCTAGCACCGTGGGCCAGTGAGCAAGAATATCAATTAAAAGAACAAGCTAAAGCTGACGCAGGGCTGTCAGCATTAAGAGCCGGTCGTTTTCAAGAAACAGGGAACGAAAAAGCCGTGGTGTTTATTCATAATATTGAAAATGGTGGCAAAGAGCTAAACAAAGTGTTTGTTGCACAGCTACCAAATAGTGATAACGATGAATTAGCTCGACTAGTATACGCAGAGCAAGGCGTGGTAATTGAAGCGCAAAACGGTGAGCAACAGTTAGTGTTAACCGATGGGAAACGGTACGAAACCGACGCAACAACACCAGCATTAAACCTGACCGAGTTTGATGGTTACAGTGTACAAATTCGTGAACAAGAAATAGAGCATCAACGCCGTAAGTTAGAAGCTGTGCCGACTAATCAGTTGCTTGCTATTAATACGCCTGAGTCTATTGCTCAATGGCAGTGGCGTATTGCTATTCCTCTTTCTATTCCGCTGCTTACTTTACTAGCAGTGCCGTTAAGTGTGGTTAATCCTCGCCAAGGCAAATTTGCTAAATTGGTACCCGCTATAAGTTTGTATCTTGGGTATTTTATTTTATTAAATGCCGCAAAATTCGCGATAGAAGATGGCAAAATACCGCCGTCAATCGGGCTTTGGTGGATTCACTTGAGTGCCTTATTTATTGGTGGCTTATTAATTATTAAAGGCCGCCCAATAGGCGCTTTGCTTAAAGCTGTTGTCACTAAGCGGGAGTTAAGCTCATGATGAAAACACTCGACTGGTATTTAGGCCGCAGCATTTTACAAACAACAGGCTTTGCTTTGTTGGTTTTAGTTGGGATCAGTACCTTAATTAAATTTATTGAACAGTTAAAATCGGTAGGGCGTGGTAGTTACGATTTGATTACCGCCATGCTGTATACGCTGTACAGTATTCCTGGTGATTTAGTGGTGTTTTTCCCTATGGCTGCGCTCATTGGGGGCTTAACAGGGCTTGGTGCGCTTGCTTCAAATAGTGAATTAGTGGTTATGCAAGCTGCGGGTATGTCGCGGTTGCAAATTATTGGTTCGGTGATGAAAACCGCCATGTTTATGGCCATTTGTATGATGGCGCTTGGCGAATGGGGAGCACCAGAGGCACAGTTACGTGCAAAAGAAATGCGAAACCAAGCTATACATGGCGGAGATGTGTTTAGCGCACAAAAAGGGGTTTGGGCGAAAGATGGAAATAACTTCATAAATATAGAAGATGTGGATGAAAGCGGTAAGCTTAACGGTTTGCACATGTACTATTTTGATAGCTCACTTGAGCTTACTCAAATTACTAAAGCTAAAGAGGCAATTAGCCGAAAAGATGGATGGCTTTTACGTGATGTAAACAAAGTAATTATTACGGATGAGTTAATTACGACTGAACTACACCCAGAAGAGTTTTACCCATCGCAACTAACCGCTGAAAAGTTAGGCGTTGTATCTGTAAAGCCTGAGTCGCTTTCGTTTACAGGGTTATGGTCGTACTTAAGCTACTTAGAGCAAAATGAACAAGATACCAGTACTTATGATCTTGCTCTTTGGCGAAAGTTCATGCAACCCGTGTCGGTTGCGGTTATGTTATTGGTTGCGCTTTCTTTTATATTTGGTCCATTACGCACTGTAACTATGGGCGCACGAATAATTATGGGTGTTGTAACAGGCATTGTATTTCATTTAACAAACGAGATATTTGGTCCCGTGGTAATGGTTTACCAAATACCTGCCATAATTGGCGCCGTGCTGCCTAGTGTTATTTTTATAGGCTTTGCGACCTACTTAATGAATAAACGGGTATAAGCGATTATATCTAAAAACAAAAAAGGGTGACTAGTAAGTCACCCTTTTTTGTTTTTAGAGGTTTTATTAGTGTGTATACATTAATCGAGCTCGCGGTATATACGTTTGTTCTCTTCTTTTGAAAGAGCAACAACCTCTGTTTTAGATAAGTAATCTTGTAACGCTTTTTTGTTTTTAAAATCAACTAACACAACTAAGTTACCTAAACCAAGTAACGCGCCCATGCAGCGAATAACTGATTGCGACCAACTAATTAAATTGCCATCGTTAGTTTGTACTCTTAATCGCCATGCTCGCATACCAATTGTTTGACCGCTTTTGGTCCAAAAGTAACTAAAAAATATAACATTAACGCCCACAAACAAAGCACTGCGAATGCCATCTAGTAAAGGTGAATTCTCTATAAATGCAGCAGGGTCTTGACCTTCGGTTTGCTCAATAAGGCCCGTAGAAATTAAAACTTGAATTGCAGCAAAGTACAAAATAGCGGTTAGCATAGATAATGAAATGACGACTAAAGAGTCGTATATTAGCGACGCAAAACGGCGCCAAAAACCAGCACGTGGAAACTCACCCGACATAAAAATACTCTCACTGTTAATGTGTGGCTAGTTTAGCAAAAAAGCGCAAAAATACTAAGCGCTATAGTATGTTGGTATCATTTAACTATTGGTTTAAATAATATCTGTATTTTTAAAGTGCTTTATTTACATGACGCTTTAATTTTTTTAAATGTTAAGAGTTGCCTAAATGTTAAGCGGTTGATCATGCTTATGTAATAAAAGGCTTGCTGCTAACCCTATTGTTTGTATAATGCTTGGCATAGAGACGAAGGCACATAAATAATCCTAAGCTCTAAAGTGGTTTTTCTTTATCTTCTCGTGTTTAGAAGGTTAAAGAAAAATGATGCCAGCGTGATGAAATTGGTAGACATGGGGGATTCAAAATCCCCTTCCGAAAGGAGTGCCGGTTCGAGTCCGGCCGCTGGTACCACTTTTTATAACCTCTGCTAGATTTAGCAGAGGTTTTTTTATGTCTAAAATTTGTGATGACGGACTCGAGCGGCACTCAAGTGCGCTGCTATAAGTTAAGGTCCGGCCGCTGGGTGAGAGTAAACCGAAACGAAGTTTCGCAGTTATTCGAAGTGAGTTCATGGATGAACGATAGATGTAGCTTCATGGACGAATTAATTACTCTATAATGGGGCTTTTACTAATAGACTCGAGGGTCACTCAAGGTGATATTCTAAATAGTCATATCACTTTGCGTGGCTGTTTTTTCGTATTAGCTTTGTAAATGAATCAGAGGGCATAGGGCGGTACATAAAAAATCCTTGCGCCATTTCGCAGTGAGTCTTTGATACGTAATCAAGCGTTTCTTGATCCTCTATTCCCTCTGCAATAATAGCTAAATCTAAGTTATGACCAATATCGATAATACACTTGGCAATGGCAGCGCTTTGTTCATCAGTAATGACATTTTGTAAGAACGATTTGTCTATTTTTAAGTAATCGATAGGCAATAACTGTAAATAACTAAACGACGAGTAACCTTTACCAAAGTCATCCAATGCAAACGCAACACCATAGTGCTTGAGCTTATGCATGGTTTTACTCATCTTCTCTTTATTTTCCATAAAAATAGATTCAGTTAACTCAATAATTAATTGATCGCCACTAATTGATGAGTTTGAAATACTTTCAATAATGTAATCAATAAAATGTTCGTCCTGAAATTCAATAATTGATAGGTTGACCGCAAGCTTTAAAGGCGCGATGCCCTCTTGTTGCCATTGCTCTAATAGCGATATAGCCGAGCTAATAGCAAACTCACCTATTTTTTTTATTAGCCCAGTTGATTCAGCAATAGGAATAAATAAATCGGGCGGTATAGACTCTCCGCTAGCCGTAAACCAGCGCATCAACACTTCAGCTCCCAAAATCTGATTGCAGTCTAAACCTATTTTAGGTTGTAGGTATATTTCTAATTCTTGGTTGTTTATTGCTTTGCGAAGTTCGCGCTCAATATCCATTTGCTCACGGGCATGATCTTCTAATTTCCTATGATAAAAACGGTAGGCATTTTTGCCATTATTTTTGGCGTCATACATCGCCATGTCGGCATTACTAAGCAAGGAGTCGGGCGTAATACCATCTTGTGGATATAACGCAATTCCAATGCTTGATGATACATATTGAGGTCGACCATTTATAATAAATTCTTTACTTATTGTCTCTAACAACGCCTCGCACAAGTTTTCAATATTATTTTTTGACTTAACAAGCTCAACAAGAATTACAAACTCATCACCACCTATTCGGGCAAGTGTGTCTTGCTCTCTTAAACGATGGTTAATACGCTCTACCATTTTGATTAGTAGTTCGTCGCCGCCTTTGTGGCCTTCAGTGTCGTTAACTCGCTTAAAGTTGTCTAGGTCTAAAAAGAGCACTGCGGTCATCGAATCATCGCGTCTTGCGAGTGTTAGTGAATGCTCAAGACGGTCCATAAATAATTGACGGTTTGCTAATCCAGTTAGGGCGTCATGGTAGGCTTGAAAATGAATGATTTCTTCATGTTCTTTTTCAACGCTGATATCACGAATACAAAATACACGACCAATAAGTTGGCCATTTTTAAGCTGAGGAAGTGAGCGGTAGCTATAATATTTGTCGTCGATAGATTCAAACTCGCCACTCAAGGCCTGTTTTGAGTCTGCTTTTAATTGCGCGATAATGTCGGCGCTTTTGTTGCCTTTTTTTATTACTTTATCTATTTGGCTAAAGTAATTATATGCGTTTAAATTAAAGCGCTCGAAGAACTCTCTGGCCATTATATTGGCGCTCACAACGTTACCTTTTAGGTCTAGCACAGTAACTTGTTCGCCTATAGCGTCAAATGTTGCATTAAGCACGCTAATTGAGTGTTCTAATTGTTGCTGTGTATCAGAAAGCTCATTAAGTTGGTTTTTAAGTAAGTCATTACGTTCGTTTAATTCGTTAGACGTAATAAATAATGAGCGCTCTAAAATATTGATTTCGCGCTCATTCAGTTCATAAGCATCAGATACCCGCGATATAATATCGGCATACTCTTGAACAAAGCTTTCATCCACCTTACTACGTTTTAACTGGCGTGCTAACAGTTTATGCAACTTGTAAACCTCCTAGTCTTCACTTAATAAAGTCAGGGTCATGGTTTGATTATGTAAATGACATGGCCCCAGAGGTACGTGAGGCGATAACTCGCCGTAAGAGTAAAAGCCGGTTCTAGTGCAGTTTTTGGGAAGTAAGTCTGCAATTGTTTCAAGCTCTTCTTCAATTAATTGGTCGAGTATCATTCGTCGGCCAACACAACTCACTAAAAGCGCAAGACTAGGCTGGTTGCTGCCCATCATTTGTATGGCTGCTTCACCTGCCTGTTGTGCTCCATCAATCAGATTTTCGTAGTTTGCGCGCATTAGTTGGCATTTAGCACCCTCTGGGAGATTACCCGCAAAGGTCATGCTTTTTTTATCTTCATCAATACTTAAAATGGTTCTGACTACGGATTGTTCTTCACCAACTTCTTGCATAGATAACGGGAATAATAAAGCAGAACTTGGCAGCCCGTCAGCGTATTCACCTAACATCGTTTTGTACAACTCCAGTGACGGGCTATGGTCTACTTCGTAAAGGGTATTTTTAGTTGATTTGGTAATTTCGCGTATAGGGCCAAATGGTTTCCACCCGCCCATGGTGCCATGGCTAATATTTAACTTTTCGCCATAAAACCCAACAACAACGACTAAGCCTTTAGTAACGTTATCGTTGTGCCATACTATGGTTTCTTTAAAGCGGGCCTGATCACCCGCTAAGCCACCGGTCACAAGTACGTTTTTAGGTAATGCGCCAGTAATACTCTCAATGAGCTCGCTGCCATTTATAAGCTGTCCATCAGAAACAACAAACACATAACGTAAGCCATTATGATCTAATTGATTTACAAGTGCGGTGCCCAAAGAGCTTGAGTCGGCATAGTTACTAATGTTATCTGACTTGGCAACAACATGACTTTTCTCAAAGTGGACGGCGGTCAGCGCTATGCTTTCGTCGTGTATTTCACTACCTTGAATTTCTCCGCTGGTAGAGCACCCTAAGATTTCAGCCTCAGGGAAAGATGATTTTAATTGAGACAACATGTGTGATGTTGCCATGGCATGTCTGTCACCAAAAGCGAATACTAATGCTGCATCAGATTTTTTTGGTAACGGCGTTTGCCATTCGCCTTCTTTATAAATAGATTGAAAAGTGTTCATAATTTAAAGGCTTTCCCGTACAACTATGTTATTTATAATATAGATTATAGGGTAAATGCAGGTAAATCCACATTTGTTACGTTTAATTAACGCTCTTTTATAGTGTTTACTATTTTATAAATTAAGTATTTAACTCTTTTAGATAAGTAATGTGGCTTCACATTTAAAAATTGATTTTTTGCTTAAATACAATGAAATCCAACTTAAATGTTTTAGCGTACAATATAATTAAGTATCATGTTTACAACACGGTTTTAAGAACGTTCATATGACTCAGCTAAGTGCCAAACAAAATATTCAAGCAATTGTTAAAGCTATAAAAGCCGAAGAGGCAGTACTTCGCCAAAAATACCCTTTGCTTGCTCATCAAAATACCATTGGGCTTGTTATATTATTGCTCTCGTTGAGTGCTTTAATTGGTGTTGGTGTTTTGTATTACCTTGCCATTATACCTGCATGGGCTTGTATTATTTTGGCAGCTATGGCGGCTTCGATTTCTCACGAACTTGAGCATGATCTCATTCATAAACAGTATTTTAGTAACCAGCCTTTAATCCATAATTTTATGATGTTGACGGTGTGGTTGATGAGGCCAAACACCATTAGCCCATGGTATAGACGCAAGTTGCATTTACATCATCATAAAACATCAGGTACAGAGCAAGATCTCGAAGAGCGCTTAGTGGGCAATGGCATTAAAAATCCATTTATGCGTGCGCTTGTTATTGTGGACGGTTTACTCGGTTTAGTTATTAATACCAAACGTTTTAGTAAAGAAATTAAAGGATTTAGTTTTTTAAGCGTGTTTAATGCGGGCTTTCCAGTAACAACTACATATTTTATTATTTTGTATAGTGTAATTATATTCCATACAGTTAACTTTTTTGTACCCATTGAAGCAAGCACTCCGGCACTAGCGTTAGAGGTTTTAAATGTGTTTGAATTTATGATGATTGTGTTAATTGTGCCTAATATAGTGCGTTCAAGCTCGCTTAATTTTGTCACATCAAGCATGCACTATTACGGTGGCGTAAATAATATGCTTGAGCAAACACACGTAATTACAAGCCGGTTATTTATGCCGTTTCACCTTTTTTGCTTCAATTTTGGTAAAACGCATACCATCCATCACTTTGTACCAAATCAGCCATTTTATTTACGCCAAATGTTAAGCAAAAAAATACTCGACGTAATGCGCCAGCATAATGTACGGTTTAATGATTTTAACAGCATTAAAAATGCAAACGCTTATAAAGCCCAAGCTAATTAATGCAAAAGCAATTTGAGCTTTATTTTTAAAACCAATCGTATTTGCGATTGGTTTTTTTTTAATTGCATTTACCAATTAAATTAAGTTTTAGTATCGCAGAGTAAATCTATGTCGTCTGTGCGATTTAAGGATAGTGCATTTAAAAAGTGGTGTAGGCTATAACTCAACAGCACTTTTTTATAATACTAAATCGGTTGTTGGGCTTCATTAAAATAATAAAGGAAAACAGGATGAAAAAATCACTACTTTCAGTGGCATTAGGTTTTGCTGCACTTGGTACGTTTAACGCGCAGGCAAACCTTGATCAACACGTTAAAAATGTAGAGCAGCAGGTAATTGAATGGCGACGTGACTTTCACCAAAACCCTGAGCTTGGTAATCGCGAAACACGTACCGCAGGCATTGTGGCTAAACACTTAAAGTCGTTAGGTATGCAAGTACAAACCGATATTGCTTACACCGGTGTTGTGGGTATTTTAAAAGGCGCAAAGCCTGGTCCTACGGTAATGCTACGCGCTGATATGGATGCACTTCCTGTAACCGAAAAAACAAATGTTCCCTTTAAATCAACAAAAACAACAAACTATCGCGGTGTAGATGTGGGGGTAATGCATGCTTGTGGGCACGACACGCATGTAGCCATGTTAATGGGCGCAGCACAAGTATTGGCCGATATGAAAAACGAGCTGCACGGTAATATTATGTTTGTGTTTCAGCCAGCTGAAGAGGGCGCACCTATTGGCGAGGAAGGCGGTGCAGAATTGATGCTCAAAGAGGGGATATTTACCAAATATAAACCCGACGTAGCATTTGGTCTTCACATAACATCGAGCTTACACAGCGGCAAAATTGGTTACAGAAGCGGCCCTGCTATGGCCAGTTCTGATAGGTTTGAAATTACTGTTAATGGTCGTCAAGCACATGGTTCAGCACCGTGGACTGGGGTTGACCCTATTGCAGCGGCTGCACAAATTGTAACGGGCGTTAACCATATTGTGAGCCGCCAAGTAAATATAACCAAAGAGCCCGCAATTGTGTCGTTTGGCAAAATAGCAGGTGGAGTGCGTAATAATATAATTCCTGAAAAAGTTGAAATGGTAGGTACAATTCGCAATTTTGATATGAATAATAGAGCACAGATTTTTGAAAAAATAAAAACAACGGCTACACATATTGCTAAGTCGTCGGGAGCAACTGCCGATGTGCATATTCATGAAGGTTACCCAGTAACGGTGAATAACCCTGAGCTTACTGCGCAAATGCTGCCAACCCTCGTAAAAGCGGCTGGTAAAAATAACGTAGTGGAAATGAATAAGATTACAGGTGCAGAAGACTTTTCGTTTTATGCATTAGAAATCCCAAGTGTCTTTGTATTTTTAGGTGGTACGCCAAGTAGCCAAGATTTAAAAACGGTACCAAGTAATCATTCACCTTATTTTTATGCTGACGAATCATCGTTTAAAGTAGGGACTAAGGCATTAAGCCTGCTCGCTGTAGATTACTTAGATAGTAAAAAGTAGGCTGCTAACAATTGAGTTAGTAAAAGTCATAAGCTAACTCAATGTATTTTAAGCGTAGTACGTAAAGATGTGTGAAGGCTCTATAGGCCTATGTTAGAGGATTACTATATGAAAATCACTGGAAGCTGTTTTTGTGGCGATATAACTTATGAGGCCACCACACAAAATAATAACGTAGTAGTATGTCATTGCAGTGATTGCCAACGGATGTCGAGTGGACCATTTAGAGCCGTTGTAATTGCAGATCCTAATTCGGTTGATTTTACAAAAGGACAACCGAAAGAGTATGTAAAAACAGCGCAAAGTGGCAATAAGCGAGCGCAAGGTTTTTGTGCAAATTGCGGTACGTCACTTTATGCAACAAATGAGTCTCCTATCGATCGTATATATGGGTTGCGTTTAGGTTCGATTGATCAGCGCGATTTGTTTAAACCTTCAATACAAATTTGGACAAAGTCAGCATTGCCTTGGCTTGATGATTTACATCATGTTGATGCATTTGATAGCACCCCAAAGAATTAGTCTTATAAATGCTTTAAACCTCATTCCTGCAGTAAAATAAAGCGACTTATACGTATATAAGCCGCTTTATTTTAATAGCTTTATTTACCAAGTATACGATGCCGATAACATGGCATTGCGTGGTTTACCCGGAAAATATCTATCGCCTGTAAAACTAGTGTAATCAGCTCGCTCTGCATACGCTTTATTGGTCACATTTATAATACGAGCCATAACTTCAAGGTTTTTAGTTGCTTGCCACTGGGCGCGTAAGCTAAGAACCGAATGGCCTTCGTATTCATTTAAGTTCTCAGGGTCTGTGTAGTAATGGCCAACATGATGCCATTGAAGTGCAAATTGGGTGTTGTTACGTGCTTGCCACGTAATATCAATATTAGCAATGTTGCGTGGTGCGGTATCTATGTCGTTGCCATTTATGTTTAGGCCGTTAATAACTTGGTTGTTAGTGTAACTATGTTTAGCATGTGTACCTGCAAAGTTAACCGACACGTTATTGGGTAATTGATAATTAAGTTCAAGTTCCACACCTCGATGGCGAGAGCTGCCATCATTTACAGTGAAAAAGTCGCTATCACGGTAAATAGTATTGTGTTTACTCATAGCATATACAGATAAGCCGTAATTAAATGCACTGTATAATCCTTTTATACCAAACTCAGCGTTGTTAGCTATTTCTGGGTTTAAGTTAGCGGTGGTTTGCTCGCGTTGTAATTGATATAACTCAGCAGCTTGTGGCGCTCGGTAACCGCGAGAAAAGTTAGCGTAAAACGTGTTATTACTGTTGTATTGGTAACTTATTCCAAGTTTAGGTGAGGCATTACTAAAGCTATTTTTAGTGCTAGCAGGACGACTGTATCGGCACCCACCAAACCCGCACTCGCTACCATCTTCTTTTGTTCTACCCGCAAGCATATTATTTGTGTAGTCGTACTGCATGTGCTCGTAACGAACCCCGGCTGTTAATAGCCATTTATTTAATTGCCAATTCACGGATGCAAATGGTGCATAAAGTGTGGCATTGACGTTGTAATCGTAATGTTTACCCTTTGGCACGGTAGCCACTAAAAATGCCGAACCTTGCGTTGCCTCGTTTTGACTTTGTAAAAAGTCGGCTTGGGTGTACTCGCCATCTAAGCCTAAGTTCAGAGTTACATTGTTATTTATACTGTGCTTATAAAGCGATTGAACACCAATACCTGTTTGACTGTTTTTTTCAAGGGGTGTACCTGGTAAAAAGTGCTTAAAAAAGTCCATACTTTGATCGCGCATATACACAGTGGTAGAAAGTAAATCGTTATTGGCTAATTGCCATGTTGCATTGCTCCACGCTCGCAAAGATGTTGCCTTTCTAAATGCATCAGGATCGAAGTTTTGCTGTGCTATATCTTTATTTTTATAGCTTTCAAACCCAGTAATAAAACCAGCTGTTTGCTGATCTAAATGTGTATAAGTTATACCTGATGTGAGCAATAGATTATCGCGCTCTAGACGATGGCGTATATTTACTTTTTGTTGTTTAACACTTTCATCATCACGGTACCCTGTATCGTCAGTAATACTGGCGTTTATGCCAATTCCGCTGTTCCCATAGTCTTGCCCTGCACGTAATTTAACGCGTGCATAGCCATATGAGCCATAATCTACGCCCAATAAACCGCCGCCTTGAGTTGTGTCGGGTGTTATTACATTAATAACACCATGCACAGCATTTGAGCCGTATAAAGCAGAGCCCGGCCCTTTTAACACCTCAATGCGTTGGGCCATCTCACTATGCGATTCAAATAGCTCGTTAATATTACAAAAACCCGCAGCGCGAAGCGCTATTCCATCTTCTAAAGTTAGCACACCACCACATGCGCCAGCCCCAGACAAAACTGGCGAGCGAAGCGCAGGTAAATATTCTTGGCCATTGCCGCGCTGTACATTAGCACCAGCAACGCGTTGCAGGGCTTCTTCAATGTGAGTGGGTGCAATGCTCTTAAGTTGCGCCTCGGTTAGGGTAGAAATAGACAATGGAAGGGGTGTAGAAAGCGCTTCGACCCTCGATGCTGTGGTGGTAATAACTTCAATTGAGTCTGTACTTTTCTGATCAGCAACAACAGCTTGGCTAAACGGCAAAATGAGCGGCAAACAATAATATTTCATACATACCTAAAACGTTTGGGGAAATAGCTTGGTTAAATGATATGTGGTTTTTATAGGCTTTTAAACTTGTTGCGTTAAAGTGCATGTATAACCGTAAATTATTGTTCGTAATATTGCTTTATTTGCTTATCAATTAAATTTATATCGACTACACCCGGCTTAAATGCAATATAAACAGGTAAGCTGGATTCATGGAACTGACGAGCGTGAATGCCGACACTGTTTTTTGCAAACCAAAGCCCAGCTTGATAATTAGTGATTATAAAATCAACACGCTTTTTTTCTAATAACTTGAAAGAATCTGACGTTGAAAGTGCATGCATTATATTTTTAGGCAATATTTTGTATTTATCAGCTATTTCATTAGGTAAGGCAACGCCTCGGAGCATAGCTATTCTAGTGCTAGAAAAGTCTTTGTTATTTAGGGTACTTTTATCTAAAGCAAATAATCCAAATTTGGTGACATGTGTAGGGTGCTGAGTAAACTCTAAATGCTTTTTACGTAGGGTATTTGTTGCTAAAGAGAAATAACAGTCGTAATAGTTAAGGGTCATTTCTTTTTTTACGCGTGCCCATGGTAAGTGTATTACTTTAATGTTTAAGCCTAAGCTTTGATTTAAGTAATTTATCAGTTCAATGTCTGAACCGGTAAAAATGTTTTTTTGCTCATCAAAAATAGTATAAGGCGGGTAGTGAGTTGTAACGCAGCGTAATGTTTTACTTGACTCGGCAACTGCTAACGATGGCGCCATTAAAGCTAAGATTAATAAAATAAAACGCATGACTATCAAATCCATTTTCTTTTAAGTATATAAGCTATTTTTTAATTTTAAAGTGAGTGATGAAATTGATGATCTACGCGCTTTTAAGTCGCGTATAAGATTAATTTTTGGAACACACCATGTTTAACGCAGAGCAGCAATCACGCATTATTGAAATGGCGTGGGAAGATAGAACGCCATTCGAAGCCATTGAACAACTATACGGATTAAAATACCCTCAGCTCGTCGTTTTTATGCGAGAGCACATCTCTAAAGGGAGCTTTAAAGTGTGGCGTAAGCGCCACGCAGGGCGTAAAACTAAGCACTTAAAGTTACGCGATCCCGCTATTATGCGCAGTCATTGTAAAACTCAGTACAAACACCGTTAATACCGTAAATTTAAGCGCTATTTCATTTGATGTTCATCCTAGCTTGGTAGTCTTAGATGACTTTTAGCACTGGAGATACTTATGAAAGCAGCTATTTATATCACACTCATCACACTTGCGCTGTCATCTGTTGGGGCACAAGCTAACCCAAACAAAGACAATCATGGCCAGCACCAAGGTAAAAAGGTTGGCCATAAAAAGCACAAGCATCATGATCACAACTCTCTTTCTAAAAAAGAGAAAAAGCAGCTACTTCGTGCAGGGTGGACTCCGCCAGGTAAAAATAAGCGTTACCATACTGGTGATATTTTAGA
>NZ_NTLW01000084.1:0-13473 GCF_002632075.1 Pseudoalteromonas sp. ESRF-bin5
TACCCATTAAGTGATTTAGAAGAGCAACTGCTTGAGCTACTAAATGGTAAAAATGCGATTTATTTTGCACAAGGCGCTTATGATTCATTTGATAGTAAAGTTTTTTCTCTTTTAGGTACACTTCGTGGCGGGGCTCGCAAAGGCCTTAAAGCACCGAGTACGTTAAAAGAAATTCGCGGCCTTATCCATGAAATGCGTTTGTTTAAATCGCCAAGCGAAATAGAGGTAATGCGCGAAGGCTGTGAAATTAGCGCCCGTGGCCACATGCGAGCTATGCGCTTTTCACATGCAGGAGCAACTGAGTTTCAATTAGAAGCAGAGCTTCATCATCATTATGCAATGAACGGCGCACCTCATCCGGCTTACGGCACAATTGTAGGTAGCGGCGATAACGCTAATATTCTGCATTACACGCAAAATAGCGATGCACTTAAAAATGGCGATCTAGTACTTATTGATTCAGGTTGTGAGCTACAAGGCTACGCAGCCGATATAACACGTACATTTCCGGTAAATGGCTTGTTTAGTGAAGAACAATCCGCGCTTTATAATATTGTTCTTAACGCACAACTGGCTGCCTTTGAAGAAATTAAACCCGGTGGTTACCTGTCCCACGCTAATAAATTAGCAATGGAAGTATTAACGCAAGGCTTACTTGACTTAGGTATTTTAACTGGCGACTTTACTGAACTAATGGCGCAACAAGCCTGTAAAGAATATTACATGCATGGCCTCGGGCATTGGCTGGGGTTAGACGTGCATGATGTAGGTGATTATAAAATAAATAACGTTGAGCGAGCATTTGAGCCTGGTATGGTTTTAACCATAGAGCCAGGACTCTATATAAGCGAAGACTCAAACGCGCCACAAAAGTACAAAGGTATTGGTATTCGTATAGAAGATAATTTACTCGTTACCGAGTCAGGCCATGAAAACCTTACTTTAAGCGTGCCTAAAACCATTGGCGATATTCAAGCACTTATGCAACAAACTAAAAGCGCATAACGGGTGGAGAGCACAATGGCTAAGCAATTTGATGTTGTAGTAATTGGTGGCGGTTTAGTTGGCGCAAGTTGCGCACTTAGTATTGCTAAAATAAACCCCTCAATAAACATTGCCGTGGTAGAAGCAAGCCAAGTAACCGATGAATACCACCCAAGCTTTGACGACAGAAGTATTGCGCTTGCTCAGCAATCAGTAGAGTATTTACAAACACTTAATTTATTTGATCAAAATGCCCCTTACACCTCTGCTATTAAAAAAGTGAGCGTGTCTGATAGAGGTCATTTTGGTAAAACCCACATCCAAAGCGCTGAATTTGCAAAACCTTCTTTAGGGTATGTAGTTGAGGTTAATCCATTTGGGCGCGCGCTTCATCAGCGGCTAGTGCAATCAAGCATTAGCTTATTTTGCCCTGATAGCGTAATCGAAATAAAACAAACGTTGCATAGCAACGCACTGACTTTGCAAAGTGGCGAACAACTTAATGCCAAGCTACTTATTGTAGCCGATGGCGCGCAATCTCCTACACGCCAATTGCTGGGCCTTAATTTTAATACTCAGCCTTATGAGCAAGGCGCTATTATTGCCAATATAGAAGTAGCCGAAGGGCATAATAACCATGCCTTTGAACGCTTTACTCAGCATGGCCCTATGGCACTATTACCTATGAGCAATAACCGATATTCATTGGTGTGGTGTATGGAAAAAGAGCAAATTAATTCATACATGGACTTAAATGAAATCGAGTTTTTAAGTGCATTACAATCAGTCTTTGGTTACCGCGCAGGGCAATTTGTTAAAGTGGGTATGCGCGCAAGCTACCCGCTGGTATATGGGCAAGCCGAATCGTTAATAGCTCATCGAACGGTGGTTATTGGTAATGCTGCTCATGCTATTCATCCCATTGCAGGGCAAGGCTTTAATTTAGGCCTGCGTGATGTACAAGTACTGAGTGATTTAATTGCCAATAGCCCTAATGAGTTAGGGAGCTATGCGTTTACACGCGAGTATGGCCAGTTGCGCAGCCAAGATATAAAAACAGTGATGACTTTAACAGATACCTTAGTAAGGTTATTTTCAAATTCATCTCGAGTATTAGCGCTTGGGCGAAGCATTGGCTTGTCTTCAATGGATTTATTCCCCGCATTAAAAGCCCCGTTAGCAAAACAATTAATGGGGCAAGTTAAACAAGGTTCACGTTTATGAAGCAAACACAGGTGTGTATTGTTGGTGGTGGTTGCGTGGGGCTAACGTTAGCCCTTGGTCTAGCTAAGGCTAATATTAGTGTTGTGATACTTGATGCAGCATCAACACAAGCCCCTCCAACTGATGAATACGGTTTACGTGTAAGCGCACTTAGTATTGCAAGCCAAACGTTATTAGAGCAATTAAACGTTTGGCCTGAAATTATTGCTCAGCGTGCATGTGCATATACCCATATGGATGTTCGCGATGCCGACAGCTTTGGTAAAATAACCTTTAATAACAAACAACTTGAGCTCGACCATTTGGGGCATATAGTTGAAAACGATATTATTCGCTTTGCACTTATCAAACAGCTAGAGCAGCAAAGCAGTGCTACGTTAATGTTTGATACCGAATATCAACAAATACACCAAAGTGAATCAGACGTATTTATAACCCTTAAAAGCGGCGAGCCTATTATTGCTAAGCTGCTGGTGGCGGCTGATGGCGCAAATTCAGCGATTCGTAAACAATTTAATATGGCGCTGACCTTTAAAGATTACGATCACCATGCACTCGTTGCTACAGTAAAAACAAAAGAGCCACACTCAAATACTGCGCGACAAGTGTTTTTACCTACGGGGCCATTGGCATTTTTACCATTGAGTGACGCTAACACTCATTCAATAGTGTGGTCTACCAGCCCCCGCCATTGCGATGAATTGCTAGCAATGGACGACACTACTTTTAATAAAGCCGTAATGGCTGCCATAGATGGCCAATGCGGCCTGTGTGAAGTGCAAAGTAAACGCGCGGCATTTCCACTTAAAATGCGTTACGCCCAGCAATGGGTAAGCGGCAAAGTAGTATTAATGGGCGATGCAGCGCACACTATTCATCCATTGGCAGGGCTGGGTATGAACCTAGGCCTAAAAGACGCCGCGTATTTAATTGAGCTACTGACAAGTGATAGTAAAGAATTTGCCAGCACGCGCACGCTTCGTGATTACGAGCGTACACGCAAGCTCGACGCGCAAAAGCACATAGCCATGATGCAAGGGCTAAAAGAGTTATTTGAAGGTGCTAACCCGGTTAAAAAGCTAATACGCGGAGTCGGGCTGTCACTCGTTGATAACCTAGGCCCAATAAAACACCTATTCGCCAAAGAAGCGATAGGCAAATAAGTAGGTTGGATAGAGCGAAGCGAAATCCAACAGGTAAAGTGGTTAGTTTTTAGCTGTCAGCTTTTAGAAAAGAAAAACCGATGTTTAGTTTAAACATCGGTTTTTTATTTTAAGTGGCTTTATACAGATTAAAAGTTGCGCTTTTTTACGCGAGCAAGCTCTGCGTCTTCATGCAAAGTTTAACACTAAGCTTAATTTTACCTGTAGGCGTGCAGCTTGGCGGCGCGACAAACATAGATCGTAATTACTATCGTTAGTTAAAAAGCGCTTTATGTAAAATCAGCTACAAATTGGCTTGGGCTTCATTGACCATATCTTTGAGCGCATCAATTAACAGTTGGTCGCGAGAATTTTGTTTAGCAAGTTTTAGTGCGTGTTTCATACTGGTAACGGCTTCTTTAAATTGTTTGTCAACTGTGTACCCTTGTGATAATCGCATGTGGGAGTAGGCTGCATTTGGGTAACCGCGAGTAAAGTGTTTAAGCGTCGTTATCGCTTTTTTAGTATTACCAAACTTTTGCTGGCGGTGGGCAAATTCTACGTACACATCTTGTGGAATTTTAAGCTCAAATCCGTACTTATCGCTCAGTGCTTGGTAGTAACCGGTAATAAGCGATACATCAGCAAATTTTCCATGCTCGTCTGTTACTTTAAATATTAGGTCGCTAAACAAGTGAATCAGGCTATCGCTAATTGCTGGAAGTATGGTGCCCATATGACTTAAAGTAGGGTAATGCTTATATTCCCACTTTAGCTGTGTGGGCATTTGTTGTTCTAAATTTACTAACGTATTTAATGCGCCTGTATAAAAACGTGCGCCTTCACTCGCTACACTAATAAATAACTCTTGAGCACCTTTAGGGTTTCTAGTGTATTTAATAATATTATTTTTTAACTCTTCGTCACTCCACCAACTATTTGGGCTAATAGCTATGTAGTTGTTAAACAATTCAGGCTGATTAACTAAAGTATAAAGCGCTAATGTACCAGCGTTAGAGTGACCAATTAAAGTGTTGTAGCCGTTAGTTGAGTAATTATTGTTTATGTATGGCATGAGTTCATCAGACACAAACTTTAAAAATTTGTCGGTTTGCCCAGCGTCAGGCCATTTATTTTTAACAAAGGTTTGAAACTCCGTTTTAGGCTCACCCTCTACTTGAGGTAAGTAATCACGAACTCGGTTAGTTGTATCAATAGCAACAAGCATGGCATTAGGTATTTGCTCGTAATCAACAAGGGATTTTATAACGCCAGACGCCGTATGAAAGTGCTCAATACCATCAAGTAAATAAATAACATAAAGCGGCTGGTCGTCTTTTACAGTGTCAGGTATGAAGATGCTGATTGGCCTATCTTCGTTAAGTATTTTTGATTGTAGAATAACTTTTTTACCAACGGTTATGTCGGTTGTAGCGGTGTTTGAATAGCTAAAAAAAGAGGTGCTAAAAGTAAGTATCAAGGCAAGCGATAATAAAAGCTTCATAAATATCCTTATTTAATAATGTGTTGCTTAATAATTGCACGGCTTTAGGCTTGAGTAAACGTTTATATTTTAGGAGCACATACAGGGCTTTATTAATTAAAAGCTTTGATTTTTTTGTGCGAGCAAGCTCAGCGACTTCCAAAAAACGAAGGCACTTACTTTCAATTTACTTATTGATAGCGGGGCATCGAGTACCATCACCCAATAGCTTTAACACTTATCTATTAAAGCTTAAAAAACCTGCTTGCTTAATTATCCTACTAAGCGTAAAATGCGCGCTCATTTCGGCTTTTAAACTATTAATTCCTTGCCTTAAACCGACCGGCCGAAACGGTAGAAGGCTCTATTAACCGTAAGGAATATCCATGCGTCATTACGAAATCGTATTCATGGTTCACCCAGATCAGAGTGAGCAAGTTGCTGGTATGATCGAACGTTATACTGGTTCTATCACTGAAGCTGGTGGTTCAATCCACCGTCTTGAAGATTGGGGCCGTCGTCAATTGGCTTACCCAATTAACAAGCTTCATAAAGCTCATTATGTTCTTATGAACGTTGAAGCACCTACTGAAGTAATCAGCGAGCTAGAAACTACTTTCCGCTACAACGATGCAGTGCTTCGTAACTTAGTTATCCGCACTAAATCTGCAGTAACTGAAGCGTCTCCTCTTGCAAGAGAAGAGAAGAAAGAAGCACCAGCTGCTTAATTGTTTTGAGTCCAAGCATGGCGTTTAACTGGCGGTAAATATAAATGGTTAGCCCTTTTATGAATCAGCTGGTTTTATCTGGGGTAGTTTGTAAAACACCCAAGTTAAGCCAAAGCCCTGCTGGCATCCCGCATTGCATTTTTGTTTTAGAACATAAATCGATGCAAACCGAAGCAGACCTTAACCGTAATAGTTATGTAAAGCTTCAGGTTGTTGCCAGTGGAAAGCAAATGCAACAACAGACTCAACATTTGCACGTTGGGCAGGCATTGCAAGTGAGTGGTTTTTTAAATCGCCACGAAGGTCGTAACGGCCTTAGCCAATTGGTTTTGCATGCTCAGCATATAGAAAGAATTATTTGAGGAATTAATCTCATGGCACGTTATTTCAGACGTCGTAAGTTCTGCCGCTTTAAAGCGGAAGGCGTACAACAAATCGATTACAAAGATCTAGCTACTCTTAGAAACTATGTTACAGAAAGTGGCAAAATCGTACCTAGCCGTATTACAGGTACTAGCGCTAAATTCCAGCGCCAGCTAGCAACTGCTATTAAGCGTGCTCGCTACTTAGCCCTTCTTCCATACACTGACTTACATAAGTAAGCAGCGGATTAACAGTTTTTAAAAGGTGTAGAAACATGCAAGTTATTCTACTAGATAAGATCGCTAACCTAGGTAGCCTAGGTGAACAGGTTGTAGTTAAATCTGGTTTCGCACGTAACTTCCTTTTCCCTCAAGGTAAGGCAGTTCCTGCGACTAAAGCTAACATTGAAACGTTTGACGCTCGTCGCGCAGAACTTGAAGCGAAAATCGCTGAACAGTTAGTTGCTGCACAAGCACGCGCTGAAAAACTAGAAGCATTAGCAGAAGTTACTTTAGTATCTAAAGCTGGTGACGAAGGTAAGTTATTCGGTTCAATCGGTACTCGTGACATCGCTGACGCTATCTCAGCTGTTGGTGTTGAAGTTGCTAAGTCAGAAGTTCGTTTGCCTCTAGGTACTATCCGTGAGACTGGTGAATTTGACGTATCAATTTCTGTTCACACAGACGTAACGGCTACTATCAAAGTAATCGTAATCGCTGAAGCTTAATTTTAAATTAAGCGACAAAAGCCGTGCTTTTAGCACGGCTTTTTTGTGCCTAAAATTCAGTTTTTTTTATTAATGTGGTACTGCCTCCTAATACTCTTCTTACTTAGAATTTAAATTCTTTAAATTTATTTTCATTTCATTCAAACCTTTTACCGCTGTTATTGCGTCTAACTTATCAATACACTGGAAATGGTACCAATACCATAATAATTAAAAGGTGATATCACGGATGTTACACGTTAAACCCGATCAACCCGCTGAGTGCGAAAATGCATTGATTGAGCGCGTAAAGTCGGGTGATCAAAGTGCATACACAATGCTTTACCAATTGCATATAAAGCGCGTTTACGGTTTGTGCTTGCGCTTATTAGCTGATCAGTCGCACGCTGAGGATGCTGCGCAAGAAGTGTTTGTTCAGGTGTGGCACAAAATAGCAATGTTTGATGGTCGTTCGCAGTTTTCTACTTGGTTATACAGTGTGGCGAGTAATATTGCGATTAACTACTTACGTAAACAAAAAAGCTGGGTACAAAAAGTCGTTAGCATTGAACAAGACGGTATGGATGAGCAATCGGCTAAAGACTGTAAAGGCTTAAACGGCTTAGATAAGCTAATTGTTAGGTTACCTGAGCGCGCACGCATGGTGTTTGTATTGTTTGCAGTAGAAGGTTATCGACATGAAGAAATAGCAGAGCAGTTGGGTATTGCCGTTGGATCAAGCAAGTCACAATATCATCGAGCAAGGCAGTTATTACAAGAGTGGTATGAAAATGAATAAACCAAACTTTGACGACTTTTTAGATAAATCATTAAACACGCTTGATAAAGAGATAACGCCACAAAAAGATCTGTGGGCAGGCATAGAAAGAGCCATTGTAAATACCAATGAGCCTGAGCAATCAGCCGTTACTTTATGGCCAAAGTTAAGCGCAATTGCGGCATGTACCGTTGCTGCACTAGTGGCGCTCAATATGTTTGTAATAAACCCTAAACCACAACCGGTTGTGGCCATAAGTGACTATTTTGCGCAGCAAAAGCAAAGCTTACTGGTGCAGTATAAAAATCAAGACGCCTTAACCGATAATTGGCAAACACAATTACAAGAACTTGAAGAGGCAGAATATGCCATTAAGCAAGCACTTAAAAACGAACCCCAAAACCAAGCATTGCTAACAATGTTAGCGCAGATTTATCAACAACAACTTGATTTGATTAATAAGGTGCATGCACCTCGTTGGCAAAGTATTTAGGAGAAAAACATGAAAGCAATTTTACTAGGATTAAGCTTATTTCCACTTGCTGTATTTGCAGGAGAAAAAATTGATAAACAAATAGAAGTGCCAAAAGAGGGTACTGTTTTTATTGAGAATCAGCGTGGTGATGTAAGTATTGCTGGTTGGGATAAAAGCGAGTTTAAAGTAGTGGGCGAGCTTGACGATAAGGCAGAAGGTTTTGAGCTCGAAACAAGAGGCGACAATACATATTTTGTTGTGAAAATGCCACGTAAAATGGGCTGGGGCAGTAATGGCGATGGCTCTAAACTAACTATTTTTATGCCGCATAGCAGCGCATTAGACTTTCGTGGTGTTAATGTATCGGTAATAGCTAAAGCACTTAAAAATGGTGCAGAAGTAAATGTGGTTAATGGTGAAATTACCGCACAAAATTTAGCAGGTAATATTAAGCTAACCAGCGTTAACGGTGATGTGAATGCACAAAGCCTGAGCGGTAATATTCAATTTGAAACGGTAAATGGCGAAATAAATGATGAACAGTCTAGTGGTGAGTTACGCTTTAGCGCTGTGAATGGTGATATTAAGTCGTCATCAAGCGCGAGCGATGTTCGTCTTGAAAATGTGAACGGTGACATAAACTTTAAGCTGGCTAGCATCAAAAACCTACGTATAAACACTGTAAATGGTGAAGCTGAAGTTCGTATTGGTGAGCTACTGGACAGTGCAGATGTACGTTTCGAATCAGTAAGTGGCGATGCAGAGTTTTTCTTCCCTACTAATGTATCGGCTAAATTTGCGATTGAAGCCCATGCCAATGGTAAAATTATTAATGAGCTTAGCGATGACAAAGTAAAAAAAGCCAAATATGGCCCAGCCAGTGAGCTTGAGTTTGTTATTAATGGCGGCAATGCAGACGTTGAAATGGATACTATAAGTGGCCGTATTGAGCTTAAAAAGTAAATCGTAAACTTTTGAGTTACAAAAAGCAGGAAAAGATTTCCTGCTTTGCTATTTGCACAACCCCGGCAAGTCGATAGAATAGAGCCATTCAATTTTAGTACTGTGAAGTTATGGCCAAACCAGATAAGCAAGTCGATACCCTTAAAGTTCCTCCCCATTCAATAGAAGCTGAACAATCTGTTTTAGGTGGCTTAATGCTTGATAACCAAGCATATGACCGCGTAGCCGAACTTGTTGTATCTCAAGATTTTTATACTCGTACGCACAAGCTTATTTTTGAAGCAATGACAGAGCTTGCAGAGTTGGGTGATCCAATCGATTTAATTACGATTTCTGAAAGCCTTGAAAAAAATAATAAACTGGCAGGAATTGGTGGTTTTGCTTACTTAGCCGAAATAGCCAAAAATACACCGAGTGCCGCTAATATCGATGCATACGCTAATATTGTGCGAGAGCGTGCGGTTGTGCGTGAAATGATTGGTGTAGCAAATGAAATAGCCGAGGCCGGTTTTAATACCGAAGGGCGTACAAGCCATGACTTATTAGATTTTGCCGAGAGTAAAGTATTTAAAATTGCTGAGCAGCGTTCAAAAAGCACCGAAGGTCCGCAAAGCATACACAACATACTCGAAAAAACTGTTGATAAAATAGAAGAGCTATACCAATCTCCGCAAGATGGTGTAACAGGCGTAAGTACCGGCTATGCTGACTTAGATAAAATGACCACAGGCTTACAGCCTTCAGATTTAATTATTGTAGCCGCGCGTCCTTCAATGGGTAAAACCACCTTTGCGATGAACCTTGCAGAGCATGCGGCAATGACACAAGACAAGCCTGTGCTTATTTACTCATTAGAGATGCCCTCTGAGCAAATCATGATGAGGATGCTGGCATCACTTGGTCGTATTAACCAAACTAAGGTACGTACTGGTCAGCTAGACGATGATGATTGGGCGCGTCTTTCATCAACCATGGGCTTGTTGATGGAAAAAGGTAAAATGTACGTTGATGATGCATCAGGGTTAACACCTACCGATGTTCGCTCACGTGCACGTCGTATTGCGCGCGATCATGGTGGTATCAGTATGATCATGGTTGATTACCTTCAGCTTATGCGTGTGCCGAGCTTGTCGGATAACAGAACACTTGAAATAGCAGAGATTTCACGCTCTCTTAAATCACTAGCAAAAGAATTAAAATGCCCGGTTGTTGCGCTTTCGCAGCTAAACCGTACGCTTGAGCAACGTGCTGATAAACGCCCAATTAACTCAGATTTACGTGAATCTGGCTCGATAGAGCAGGATGCCGATTTAATCATGTTTATATACCGTGATGAAGTCTACAACGAAGACAGTACTGAAAAAGGCATAGCCGAAATCATCATAGGTAAACAGCGTAACGGTCCAATTGGTAAGGTGCGCTTGACGTTCCAAGGGCAGTTTTCTCGCTTTGATAACTACGCAGGTCCTGCGATGGATGACGAGTATTAATGCGCTTAGCTACTGCTGAAATTAATTTAACGGCACTTGCGCATAATTTAGCGCAGGTAAAGCGTTTTGCACCAAACAGTAAAGTTATGGCGGTATTAAAAGCCAATGCTTATGGCCATGGTTTGGTTAAAATTGCACAACATTTAAATGATGCAGACGCATTTGCAGTAGCACGTATAGATGAAGCTTTAGCGCTTCGAGCTGGCGGGTTAACAAAACCGATTGTGTTACTTGAAGGCTTTTTTAATAAAGACGATTTACCTATTTTATTGGCCAATAACTTTCAAACTATTATTCATGATGGGTATCAGCTTGCCGCTTTGGAAGAGGCTGAGCTTGAAGCGCCTTTATTGTGCTGGCTTAAAGTAAATACCGGCATGCATCGCCTGGGTATTGCCCCAGAGCAGTTTGATGAATTTTATAAGCGCTTGCAAAAAACACCCAATGCCAATAACACCGTTAATTTAATGACCCACTTTGCATGCGCGGACGATGTAAATAACACCAAGACAGCACAGCAAATTTCACAGTTTGACTGCCTAGTAAATAATATTAACCAAGCACATTGCTTATCTAACTCGGCAGGCATTATTGCTTGGCCGAATGCTCATGGCGATTGGGTACGCCCTGGTTTAATGTTATATGGGGTATCACCTATGGCAAACGCATTGGGTGAGCAGCACCAGCTTAAACCCGTTATGCGATTAACGACACGTGTTATAGCAGTGCGCCATGTTCCAGCTAACGAGGCCGTAGGATATGGTGGGCGTTGGAAAAGCGATAAAGCGACTCAGTTAGCTGTGGTTGCTATGGGATATGGTGACGGTTACCCGCGACATGCAAAAGAGGGTACACCAGTGGTTATTGGCAAGCAGCGCTATGGTATTGTGGGTAGTGTGGCAATGGATATGATTAGCGTAGACATAGGCCAAAACGAGCACAACATAAAAGTAGGCGACAGAGTCACAATGTGGGGCCCTGAGCTACCAGTAGAAGAAATAGCACAGTGCGCCGATACCATTCCTTACGAGCTTTTATGTAATATTACACCGCGCGTAAGTTATGAGTATCAGGCGTAATTAAACAGTGGTAATTACTCTTTAATAAAGTAAATATCACTAAAGCCCATGCGGGCAAATTCTTGATCACGAAAGTTACGAACAGAAGCCGACCCTTTAGAGGTCATTTCTATTTGTTGTACCATGCTTAAATAATTAGTTAAATCAATGCCTTCGGCAGCAGCAATTGCTTGATACATGTCGTGGTATTTGTCTTTAGCGAAATTTATTTCGCGCGGTTGGTTTTTAAATTTGTAGGTTATTCTGCGTGCCATATTAAGCTCATTGTAATTGAGTATTACAGCGATTTTACACTGTATTTAGTAGCGGCTCTAGCATTGAATGACACGATATAACTAGGCACCTAAACCATAGGGTTAATAATGAAATTATCAGTAGAGATTAGTAAGTACCCACTTCATCAAGATTACATTCCTTTTATTAAAGGCTTTATTGATCGATTAAACGAGTACGATGGTTTAAAAGTGATTACAAATACATTATCGACACAAATTTTTGGCGATTATGATTTAGTAATGCAAGTACTCAATACCGAAATTAAACGTTCATACGAAGAGTTTGGAAAAGCTATTTTTGTGTGTAAGTTTTTGTCTGGCGATTTATCGCCTCAGTAGTTTTTTCGCCACAATTTAACGGTAACAGCACACTATGGAATTTATAACAAAAACCTTAAGCGGTTTTACTGCCATGTCGCATTGGGAATACATTGCGGTTGTGCTATCAATTGCTTATTTATTGTTAGCTATAAAAGAGAGCCTTTGGTGTTGGCCGGCTGCGTTTTTTAGTACGTTAATTTACACTATCATGTATTGGAATGGCGCATTGTTAATGGAGTCATTACTTAACTTTTATTACATGTACATGGCGGTATTTGGCTGGGTAGTATGGCGAAAAGGTAAAGCTAATAATAACAATCTGAGCATTAGTTCTTGGTCAATGGAACGTCATGCGCTGTTAATTATACTTACCTCTATTGCGGCAACAGGCATAGGGTATTTTATGACTAACTATACGCATGCTGATTTTGCCTACTTAGATAGCTTTACAACCTGTTTTGCTGTTGTGACCACTTATTTAGTTGCGAAAAAAATTCTTGAAAACTGGCTGTACTGGATAGTCATAGACGCAGCCTCTATGTATTTATATTACGAGAAAGGCTATTACCCAACGTTAGCGCTTTTTGTGTTCTACACCATTATGGCTGGGTGGGGCTTTAAAACTTGGTACGAAGAATACGAGCAAAGCCAAGCTAAGCCACTCGCACAGCTTTAATTTATGAGTGATTACACTGGGCTTATAAACAAATGTCGTGCGTTTATAGCGCCAAGGGACGTTATTTCACATGTGCCTTTATCACAAGGTTTAAGCAACGAAAACGTCTTAATACACACCATTCAAGGGAAGTATTTATTAAAGCGTTACAAAGACCATTGGCCAGAAAATGCCTTAGAGGCGCAGCGTATCCTGAGTGCGTCAAATATATGTCCTTCCCCCGTATGGCTTGATAAACAAAACCAACTTGCTGTATTTCATTACTTTGACGGTAGCACCGCAAATAGTCTATCAATCGACGACGTGATTAAAAAACTTGCCACTGTCCATGCTTACTCAGTTAGCACTGAGCCAATGAACATAGCCCAAGAGCTAAGCTGTTATAAATGTTCACCAGTGTATTTGGAGCATCAGCAGCTAATTAGTGCAGCGGTTAACTTTATTACGGCCATGCCTATCGAGCTTGGTTTTTGCCACAACGATTTAATTAAAGATAATTTAATAGTGAATGAGTCAGGCAGCTACTTAATTGATTTTGAGTACGCTAAAACTAACGACGTGTATTTTGATTTAGCGGCGCTAAGTGTTAGCTTTGAGCTAAATAAAAATAATGATGATGCGTTATTAAATAGTTACGCTAAATATAAAGATAAACAGGTAGGGTTTGTAACATCAACCGATAAGCTTAATTGTTATAAGCTGTTATTTTTGGTTTTAAGTATTGGTTGGTATGAGCAGCGCGACATAAGAGCTCCAGCAAAAAAATTACGCGCGCAGCTGCTAAAA
>NZ_NTLW01000201.1:0-14735 GCF_002632075.1 Pseudoalteromonas sp. ESRF-bin5
ATGGTGATCACATCAAAGCTGTTATCTGGAAATGGCAGCATTTCAGCATTCATTTGTACGTAGTCAATATTGCCTACAAGGCCTAAATTATGAAGCTTTTCACGACCTACTTTGAGCATAGATGAGTTAATATCGCCCAAAACCACTTGGCCAGTTTCACCGACCAGTTGACTAAATTTTGCAGTTAAATCGCCTGTACCACCGGCTAAGTCAAGAACATGATGGCCTTTACGCACGCCTGAACTGGCTATAGTTTGACGTTTCCATAAACGGTGGACACCAAAAGACATTAAATCATTCATTACATCGTACTTAGCCGCAACAGAGTGAAATACATCTGCAACCATTGATGCTTTTTCGTTTTCAGCAACGGTTTTGTAGCCAAAGTGCGTGGTCTTTTCTGGGGTCTCGTTCATGATTAATCTCTATCGTGGCAATAAGCACTAGTGTACTTTATTGTGCACCGAAGGTGCAATTTGAATATGATTTATCAGGTGTTTTATTGGCCGGCGGTAAAACTACTTTGGCCAAGAGAGCGGGCTTTAAATGCCGCGTGTGATGCCTTTTTAGCCAGTTGGTTAAAGTCTTCTTTTTGCTGATGCTGAGCAATTCCAAGCGATAAGTTAATGCTGGGCAGTTTTGCGCCACTTTTTGAGCTTACAAAACGCAGTTTTTCTACACCTTTACGAACTTTTTCAGCAATGAGAATTGCTGTTTCTGGATCAATGTCAGCTAATAAAACAGTGAACTGATCTTTAGCGGTACGCCCCGGTAAACCACTTTGCATTACATACTTTTGAACTTGTTTAGCCACTTTATTTAAAATCACTTCACCAATAATATCGCCAAAGTTATCAACAAAATGCGCTAAATTATCGATTTGAATGGCAATGGCACAAATAGACTTGTCTTGGGTCGCCCATAGTTCAGTTTGTTGGGTTAAGTAATGGCGTTTAAATAAGCCGGTTTGACTATCTATAATGTGTTGCTTACGAAGTTGAGAAAGTTGTTTTTGTGTTCTTTCGTGTAGTTTTTTTGCTCTCGTTAGCTCATGCTTAAACTTTTTATGTTGAGCGAGTAACTCAGCAGTTTGCTTATCAAGTTTGTTAAGTGCTTGGCGGCTTTGTTCTATATTGTTTTCGTCAAGCGAATGAACACATTCACTCACTTGATCTGCAAAGCGACTGATTTGTTTTTCTGTATTTTGCGCATTGTTAGACAATGAAGTAATAACGCCGTCTACGTTTTGAATCATCGACACTTGCGTATTGTGTCCGACATTTAAAAATTCAAAGTAAAGTTGCTCTATTAATACGCCATCAATGTTTTCATCGGTAGAAATAGCGCGATCTAATGTTTTATTTAATTTTAAATTTGCTTGGCTAACGTAGGTGTAAACAACTTGAAAGTTCAGGGGCGTTGGCGGCAGTGCATAGCGTTCCAAGAACATACACACTTGAGTCATTTTCTCTTGAGCAATAGCCATGGAATCATGGAACATCATTATTTAATACCAACTAAGTACGCATCAATGCTTAATTTATAATTTCATTCCATGAGTCGATTGTGCGTCCAAGCTTTTTTATTATTTTTTACTACTGTATTCGTTATAACTGCTATTAAAAAGCAAAAATAGGGCCAAGGGAACTTAAATTTTACTTTAGTCGCTTAATAGCTGCTTTTCTCATCAATTAGGCTTGTTTTTAACTCATTTAATATGATTTATCGTCTAATAAATACTTTTTTAAAACTGTACTTTTAGAGTCGATTTTTATTTAAAACTTCATCTTACAGTGGTGGTTTTAGTAATAAGGTAAAGGCACGTTATAAAGAGACGCTATTGCAAATGCGCCTGATAGCGCAGTGTAATAGCAATATGCTGTTATCATAGCTTGCCCTTTTATTGAATAAGCTTTAAGCCTGGTAGGGCGTTAACATCAACGATACTTGTCTCATTTACTTGCTATTTACTGAGTCTGCGATAGCTTTGTGAAATTCATTATCTGACTAAATTTTATTATGACGAATAATTTATTACTTAAGCCATTCCGCAATACACTTATCAGCATGACGCTTTTATGTACTTTAAGTGCCTGTCAAACCACAAACTATAACGCCGATAGTCAGTTTACAGCGGTTGCAGATAGCATTGTTGATTACCGACAAAGTTCCAGCCCTTACGGCAACATTGAGGGTGTTAATGGTTATTTGTTAGCGAATCTATCGCCTGAGTTTTTAGAGCAGCAATACAATAAAAAAACTCAGTTCTTGGCTGAGCTAGACGCCTTAGATGCAGTGTCCCTGAGTGATGAAAACCAAATAAACTTCAGTATTATTCGCGCTCAAGTACAAAACAGCGTTGACGAATATGTATTTAATGCTCATTACATGCCGCTAACTTCTGAGTACGGTTTTCATTCTGGCTTATCGTATATTGTAAACAGCAGCCAATATAAAACACTGCAAAATTATCAAACTTATTTGGCACGTTTGGCTCAGGTCCCTCGTTTTTTTGAACAAAATATTTATTGGATGAAAAAAGGTCTTGAAACAGGTTTAACGCAACCTAAGGCGGTGCTTGAAGGTTACGAAGAATCAATATCAGCCTATATAGTTGAGGATGTTACAACGTCTGAATTTTATAAACCTTTTTTAAAAAATAACGCAGGCTTGCCAGAGAGTGAGTTTAAATCACTTCAGCAACAGGCGCAGTCGGTAATAAAAGATAAAGTAATTGAATCATATAAAAATTATTTAGCTTTTTTTACACAGGAGTATCGCCCCGGTGCGCGCACTTCGATAGGTATTTCAAATACGCCAAACGGCGAGTCGTTTTATAAAAATAGAGCTAAATATTACACCACTACCGAGATGACCCCTAAAGAAATACACCAGCTGGGGTTAAAGGAAGTTGCACGCATTCGCGGCGAAATGGAAGCCATTATAAAAAAAGTCGAGTTTGAGGGAACATTTGCAGAGTTCATTCACTTTTTACGAACCGATCCACAATTTTATGCAACCACACCAGAGCAATTACTTAAAGAAGCAGCATACATAGCAAAAAAAATGGACGCACAACTGCCTAAGCTGTTTCATACCTTGCCTCGTAAACCGTATGGTGTTGCGCCGGTACCCGCGAGCATAGCGCCCAAATACACAACGGGTCGCTACTCAGGATCAAATAGAGATGATGAGGCGGGCTATTATTGGGTGAATACGTACGCACTTGATAAACGCCCACTGTATGTATTAGAAGCGCTCACTTTGCACGAAGCGGTACCGGGTCATCATTTACAAATATCATTGAATGCAGAATTAGAAACCTTGCCACGTTATCGTCGAGATGCGTATTTATCGGCATTCGGTGAAGGTTGGGGGCTTTACTCTGAGTACTTAGGCATTGAAGCGGGCTTTTATCAAAGTCCATATAGCCGATTTGGTCGTTTAACTTACGAAATGTGGCGAGCTGCTCGTTTAGTGGTAGACACCGGTATGCACATGTATGGTTGGAGCAGAGAGCGCGCTATGCAGTTTATGAGCGAAAATACAGCGTTGTCGTTACACAATGTGAAAACCGAAACCGATCGCTATATAACTTGGCCTGGCCAAGCACTGTCATACAAAATTGGCGAGCTTACGATTAAACGTTTACGTAAAGAGGCTGAGCAAGCACTTGGGCAAAGTTTCGATATTAGGGAGTTCCACCATCAGGTATTACGCCATGGCTCTGTCCCTTTATCAGTTTTAGAGGCGCAAGTACGTTTATATATTAATGAAGAGTTAGCCAAACAGAAGAGTTAACTTACAGATGGTTAATTCTTGAATGCATAAAAGTGTTATGTCATTTTGGATATAGCACTTTTTTATTTTTACAGCAGCGGATCACCAATGAACAACTTTATAATGTTTAGTATTGACGTATTTGCGAGTCTATTTATTGTTTTTTTAGGCTTATTAGTTTTAATTGTGGCTGTTTTTTATATCCGCGATGTTACACAAACAAAGCATGCAATTAGACGAAATTACCCTGTAATTGGACGCTTTAGGTATTTTTTTGAACGTCAAGGCGAGTTTTTTAGACAATACTTTTTTGCCCTCGACAGGGAAGAAATGCCTTTTAATCGTGCCGAACGTAGTTGGGTTTATCGCGCTGCAAAAAATGTAGACCGTACCGCGGCATTTGGATCTACACAAAGCTTGGAGGTCACAGGTACAGTAATGTTTATGAACTGCGCCTTCCCTACGCTTGATGAAGAAGCGCTTGCGCCAAGTGAAGTAACGCTTGGTCCCTATTGCCAAACACCTTATTCAACCAATTCTTTATTTAACGTATCGGGAATGAGCTTTGGTGCGCTATCTAAGCCCGCTGTGCGTGCTCTTTCTAAAGGGGCAAAGCTCGCGGGTTGTTGGATGAACACGGGGGAGGGGGGCTTGAGCCCTTATCATCTTGAAGGTGGCGCAGATTTAGTTTTTCAAATTGGTACTGCTAAATACGGGGTACGCGATGAAAATGGCCAGCTCAGTATCGAAAAACTCAAACAGATTGCAGCACACGAGCAGGTTAAAATGTTTGAGCTTAAAATGAGTCAAGGTGCTAAACCCGGTAAGGGAGGCATGCTTCCTGGGCGCAAAGTGAATGCTGAAATAGCAAAAATACGCGGTATTCCTGAGGGCGAAGATTCTATTAGTCCCAATGGGCACCCTGAAATTAAAAACCCCAGTGATATTCTCGATATGATTGCGACGGTACGAAATACCACAGGTAAACCAACTGGCTTTAAGGCTGTTATTGGTGCGTATGGCTGGTTAGAAACCTTATTTGCTGAAATAAATCACCGTGGTATTGAGTCGGCTCCTGATTTTATTACCATTGATAGTGCTGACGGTGGAACCGGCGCTGCTCCTCAGCCCTTAATGGATTCTGTGGGATTACCACTTCGTGAAAGTTTACCGCTAGTAGTCAATATGCTTGAAAAACACGGACTGCGTGATCGTGTTAAAATAATTGTTTCGGGTAAGCTTATTGTGCCTTCTAAGGTTGCTTGGGCGTTAGCGCTTGGGGCCGATTTTGTTGTATCGGCTCGCGGACATATGTTTGCATTAGGGTGTATCCAAGCAATGCAATGTAACAAAGATTCTTGCCCTACCGGTATTACTACTCATAACGAACGCTTGCAGCGCGGTTTAAACGTTGCGGATAAAGCGCAGCGAGTGGCTAACTACAATAAGTATATTCACTATGGCGCGGGGCTTATTGCTCACTCATGCGGTGTAACAAGTGCACGAGAGCTTAAACGCGAACATGTGCGTATAGTTCAAGAAAGTGGCCTTTCGGAGCCATTAGATAAAATTTACGAAAATTATAAGTAGGTTAAAATAAACAGATGTAATAGGTGCGTGTTTATTTTGAGTGGTTCCAAAAATGAAGTAAGGAAAGCGTGTGTTCAATAGTAAATTACCTGACGTTGGTGTGAGTATATTTAGCCAAATGAGTGAGCTGGCGAATCAGTTCTCTGCAATTAACCTTTCGCAGGGTTTTCCTGAGTTCGACACACCAAACTTTTTAAAAAGTCAGATTACTCATTATGTTCAACATGGTGTTAATCAATATTCTCCTTCAAGTGGTGTACCTAAATTACAGCAGCAAATTGCAAGTTTGATACAAAAAAAATACGCTACAGAGCTTAATGCTGCAAAGCAAATAACCATCACATCGGGGGCAACCGAAGCTCTTTTTGTTGCCATTCAAACAATAGTTCGCCCAAACGACGAAGTCATCGTATTTGACCCAGCTTATGACGCTTATAAACCCGCGATTGAGCTTGCAGGCGGGAGGTCCGTACATATTGCATTAAAGGCCCCCGACTATACGATTAACTGGCGTACGGTAGAGCAAAAAATTACAAAGCACACCCGCGCTATTGTTATAAACACGCCTCATAATCCAACCGCTAAAGTGATAACTCAGCAAGACATTACAGAGCTTAAAAGGTTGGTTGGTACTTACAAACTATATATTGTAAGCGATGAGGTGTATGAGCATATTGCATTTGATGGGCAACCACATTTAAGTGTATTACGAGATAAAGAACTGTTAGCTCAAAGTTTTGTTGTTTCGAGCTTTGGTAAAACATTTCATTGTACAGGTTGGAAAATGGGTTATTGCATTGCCCCTGAACATTTAGCGAGCGAGTTTAGAAAAATTCATCAATATGTGACCTTTTCTAGCTTCACACCTGCTCAGCATGCATTGGCCGACATGTTAGAACAACAAAGCGAGCATGTAGATTCGCTCAGTGATTTTTATCAACAAAAGCGCGATTTACTTATACGTCATTTACTCGGCAGTCGATTTACAGTTTTACCAAGCCAAGGAACCTACTTTTTATTGTTAGATTATAGTGATGTATCTGATTTAAACGATGTTGAATTTTGCCATTGGCTAGTTGAGCAAGCAGGTGTTGCGGCAATACCTTTAAGTGTTTTTTATCAAACGCCACCGGGTGATAAAGTTATCCGCTTATGTTTTGCAAAAAATAATGAAACCCTAAAAGAGGCAGCCCATATTTTATGTCAACTTTAACGCTTACATTGGTGCAAAGCTCCCTTCACTGGCTTGATAAAAGCGCTAATTTAGCGATGCTTGATAAGCTGCTAGAGGCGCTAACAGAAAAGCCTGACCTTATTTTATTACCTGAAACATTTGCCACTGGTTTTGCTATAAATCTTGACTGCGCGGAGCCAGAAAATGGCCTAGTGCTTACGTGGTTAAAACAACAAGCAAAAAAACATAATGCAGTGATTGCTGGGTCGGTGCTGGTGGCGCAAGGTAATAAAAAAGCCAACCGCTTTTATTGGGTAAAAGCATGTGGTGAAGTGAGCTATTACGATAAGCGCCATCTATTTCGCTTAGGTAATGAGGGAGCCTATGTTATCGCCGGTAAAGAGCGAAAAGTGTTTGAAATTAATGGCTTTAAACTATTACCGCAGGTGTGCTATGACCTGCGTTTTCCGGTGTTTCAGCGCAATAAAAATGACTACGACATAATGGTAAATGTAGCAAATTGGCCAGCAGTGAGACGGCCCGTTTGGGATACATTATTGGCAGCTCGTGCAATAGAAAATTTATGTTATGTGGTAGGGGTTAACCGTATAGGCGACGATGGCAATGGTGTTGCCCACACTGGTGGCACTGCAGTTTATAACTTTAAGGGAGAGGCATTAGCTAAGGCGGCCGATAACACAGAGCAGTTAGTGACAGTGACACTTGAAAAAAAACATTTAGAGGCCTTTAAAGCGGCTTTCCCTGCTTATTTAGATGCCGATACGTATACTCTGACTTGAATCATCTTCACATAGCACTAAACATATTAAGTGTTAAAATAGACGCTATTACATTGATTGGCGGCTAATTAGCAAAATGAACACTTTAATCACTCCTGTTATTTTAGCTGGTGGTATTGGCTCTAGGTTGTGGCCTTTGTCGCGCCAAGCAATGCCTAAGCAATTTTTGCCACTATTGAATAATGAAAACTCATTATTGCAAAATACATTAAATCGGGTCTCTGGGGCTGAGTTTTCACAGCCAATTTTAGTGTGTAACGAACAGCACCGGTTTATTGCTAAAGAGCAAAGTAGTGCAGCTAATGTGTTTGGGTTGATACTAGAGCCTACAGGTAAAAATACGGCTCCTGCTATTGCACTTGCTGCCCATTACGCAATTCAAAGTGGGCTTAAAGGTCCTATGTTGGTGATGCCTGCTGATCATCATATAAAGGATTTTTCTCCGCTAACATCACAAATAAACGATGCTGTAACACTTGCAGAGCAAGGAAAGTTGGTTACTTTTTCAATTACACCTTCAATGGCCCACACTGGGTTTGGGTATATAAAGCAAGGCAGTAAAATTTCAGGCTCAAACTGTTTTGAAGTGGCCGAGTTTAAAGAAAAGCCAAACCTAGCTACGGCGCAAAAATACTTAGCTGAAGGCGGTTATAGTTGGAATAGTGGGATGTTTTTATTTACACCACAAGCCTATTTGGATGAACTGGAACGCTTCACACCAAAAATTGCGCACAGCGTGAAGATGGCTTCTCATTTTTCACATGACTTAGGTTTTACTAGGCCCGATAGTGAACCGCTTGAGTTTTGCCCAAGTGATTCAATTGATTATGCTATTTTAGAGCGTAGTAACAATGTTGCTGTTATGCCTGTAGCACTTAAATGGAATGATGTGGGCAGCTTTAGTGCGCTTGCTAGCCTGAGCACTAAAGATAGTTATGGCAACAACAAAAGCGAAAACCATACGGCACAAAACAGTACCAATAATTTTGTTATAACTGAAAACGACCATACGGTGGCTACGCTTGGCGTAAGTGATTTAGCTATTATCCACACCCACGATGCCACTCTAGTTGCAAATAAAAAAGAGCTTGATGAGTTACCTTTACTATTAAAAAAATTAGCACTAGAGCACAGTGATAAGCTTGATCATCATCGAGTAGTGTACCGCCCGTGGGGTAGCTATCGCACATTAGTTGAGGGCGCTGGTTTTAAAGTAAAAAAAATAACTGTAAATACTGGCGCTAAGCTCTCAACGCAGCGCCATCAGCACCGTGCAGAGCATTGGGTTATTGTATCTGGGGTGGCAGATGTGCGTTTTGACGACCAAGTATTAATGCTCACCCAAGATCAATCTTGTTATATTGCCGCTAAACAACTACATAGCTTAGCGAATAACCAGCAAGTGCCGTTAATTGTTATTGAGGTACAAACGGGTGCCATACTTGATGAAAATGACATTGAGCGATTTAATGATATGTACGGAAGGTATTAAGCTGCTCTACTTTTTAAAGTAAACCGCTTTAACCTAATTCACTACGTACAAATTTTAAGTATTTCTCAAGGCTGCGTTGCCAAAGATCAAGTGCCTCATCAAGCATGCCGTTATGAGGCTTATTGTCGAGTAGGCGACGCTCAATTTTTTTAAGTTCCATACCGTAACGATTAAACCCTAATTGCAATGCAGTACTCGCTTGGCGGTGTAAAAGTTTAATGCACTGTTCAGGATGCTGGTCTATTAAATCTTGGCAGCGTATCAGCTTATTACGAGCAGAGAGAACAAACTCGTTATAAATAGACGATACCTCATCCTCACTAAACGAGCTGGCGAGTGTTTCAATAGCCGTTTTATCATACAGGGTATCTATAAGCTCTACTGCAATATTTGTGGTTTGATTTGATTGAGAATCGCTTAATGCTTGGCGCAGTTTTTGGTGTTTAATTGGCTTACCAACAATGTCTTTTATACCCAGCGCTAAATACTCTTTAACTTCATCAGGGCTTAAACTCGCAGTAAAAGCGAGTACTGGTGTACGCTGGTTTTTGTGATCAAGGCGTTTAAGGCGTTTAAGAACTTCTTGGCCTGTTAAATCGGGTAGATTCATATCAAGTAAGACGACGTCAAAATGATGAGCTTGCATTAACTCAATGGCACTTTTACCGTCTTTAGCGAGCTTAATTTTGTGTTCGTCGTCGGCCATAAACTCAATAGCAATTTTTTGGTTTAGGTCTAAATCTTCCACCAAAAGAACATCAAGCCCTGTTAAATAATCTTTTGTTTGATGGCGTTGCTCTACAAGGCTTAACTCACCCAGCGCAAAAGTAATCGTAAAGCTAAATACACTACCAGTGCCCAGTTGACTAGAAATTTCAAGGCGGCTACCGAGTTTTTCTAATAAGCGACTGGTAATTGCAAGTCCAAGACCGGTGCCGCCCTTTTCCTTGCCTGCACTACTTTGTACATAAGGCTCTGTTAAGTAGGCGATTTCTTCATTTTCGATACCTGGGCCTGAATCTTTAACACTCACTTTTATAGTGTGTTCTAGTTGTTTTTCTAAAACTAAATCAACTTGAATTTTTACTACGCCACGGTCAGTAAATTTAATAGCATTACCAACTAAGTTAATAATTATTTGTCGAAGCTTTTGCTGGTCACAGTAGTAGCATGCTTGTTCAGGAATATTACATATAAGCTCAAATTTAAGCTGTTTTTGTTCTGCTAATGGGCTGAGCAATAAGCATAAGTTATTTAGCCATGTTTTAAATTCAATATCTTCTTCATAAAGGGCTTCGTCACTTTGGTCTAGACTTGCATATTCAAGTACTTTATCGACCAGTAGGTTTAGTGATTCGGCAGAATTAATAATTGCTTCGCAATAGGCTTTACTATGCGTATCGCTTGTTTGGTTCATGACCAATTGTGCACTACCTAAAATACCATTGAGTGGTGTACGTATTTCGTGACTAATAGTCGATAAAAATAGCCCTCGTATTTCTAAATCTTTCTGCGCTTTATCGGCGAGCGTATTGAGGTGATGCTCTCGGCGTTCATTACATAACAGTGCCATACCAGCGGCATAAAACATAGGTGCTATGATGCCATTTAAAAATAATACAGTGCTAAACCAACTGCTTGAGACGAGATCTTTTTGCTCAATTTCATTCATAAAAATTGAACGCGCAATAAAGGCTAACACCACGAGTGTTAAAATTGTAATGTATACAATACTGCCGTTGGGGTAAGGTTTACGAGCGTACTTTATAAATATAAACAGTAAAAACAAGGCTTCTGAAATATGTTGTAGGTCGGATGCGATAACACGACCAGCTAAAGAAGGATCAAAAAAACTATAATAACCAAATACCATTGCACTAAATGCGGTCACTGAACAAAGAAGCTTAAATCCAGGTCCGCGATAATCTAAAAATTGACTAATAGCAAAACAGTGCACAATAGAGGCTGCAAACATTAAGCTACACGCTGCATTTATAACAAGTAAGTTATGTGAGCTACTTACAAGCGAAAATGCAACGACAGCACATAGCATCAATACTGGATAAAAAATGTATATCAGTGTCCCTGGGGTTTGCTTATTGGTTCGCCAAGTTAAAATATTCAAAAAAGTCATTACGACAATAACGGCTATGCTGGCAAAATATAAAGTGTATGAGTCAAGCATGGGTTTTCCAGCAGGTGATTTTGATTAGATTAATTAAAAATTATAAACTTAACAAGCGCTTATATTAAATACAAAAACAGACACCTAAGTGTCTGTTTTTGTATTTCAGTCGAAGTCAGCGTTTAGCGAATTTCGTCTGGTATATTTTGCTGTGCCCACGATAAAAGCTCAATACGGTTACGACACTTGGTCTTTCTAAATGCGCTGTATAAATGAGTTTTTACAGTGTGTGGGCTAATGCTAAGTTCTTCAGCAATTTCTTTGTTTTTAGAACCGTTACTCATTAATGAAATAATCGCTTTTTCTCGCTTAGTAAGTTTGACAGGTTCAATATCGCCCTCTGTAAGCTTGTGAAGTGCGTCTTTATTAAACTGCAACATGCGATTTAATGCATTACACATGATGTCGCGACGATACCAAAGCTGATCTTCTAATAAGAGTCGAATACCTTTCATTAGCACATCTGCATTATCGGTCGTGTAAAATACACCACGAATACCGCTGAGTAGTGCTCGATTAGCAAGCTCTGGGTTTTCATCTAAGTTAAATAATATGATATCGCACTTAACACGAAGGTTTACTAGTTGTTCTTTTAATTTTCCCCACGCGTCATTGCTAGATGTTTCAATAAAAAGTAAGCGAGTCCCTTCAGGTGTATCCAATATATTAGTACCTGTTGTAACGTCTAGTCCTTGCGTTTTTAGCAATGGCTCTAATACGTTAATACCAATAGTATTAATTGGATCTTTATCTAATAACAAAAAGGCAGAACTGCTCATGTTTTTATACTCTTTTATAAAGCTGACTGATTAAGTTTATCACGATTCCCACACCTTTAGTATTAGAAAACCGCTATCGTACTTAAAAACAAGTACAATTTTATGATTATTTAAACATAAAATGTTGCAAATAAGTAATTGTTTTTTAATTTATAGGAACACATGCTTTTACATAGCATGTAGTAACTGAGCTTAATTAAGCGATTTCTTTTTTATTATCTTGATAAGGAGGCCACCCCATTTGCTTACCGGCAAGCATGTGAAGATGGATATGATAGACGGTTTGTCCGCCATGATCGTTGCAGTTCATAACAACACGGTAGCCGTCATCACTAAAGTTATGTTCTTTTGCAAGCTTAGCGGCCACCACATACAAGTTGCCTACTAAATGTGCGTTATCATCATTTATATGATTTATGGTAGGAATTGCAATTTTTGGGATAATTAACACATGAAAAGGAGCTTGAGGGTTTATATCTTCAAACGCGAGAGTATTTTCGTCCTCGTAAATTATGTTTGCTGGGATCTCGCGGTTGATTATTTTTGTAAAGATAGTCTCTTGGCTCATTGTGTGTTCCTTATCAAGTGGTATGAAATTTAGATTCACTAATGACAAATTTTCAAAGCAGTGTCAAACTCAAATCAACCAAAGGAGTTAATATGCGTAAATCAGTGTTAATGAGCAGTGTAGCTGCATTGCTATTTAGTGTATCGAGTATGGCAGAAAATATTCACTTTCCTGAAGAGTTTGTGCCGTTGCAAGTCGGTGAGCGAATAATAGAAAGCTCTTTGTTTAGCCGTGTAGAAGATTTAGAGCTAGCGCCGGGGTCGTATCGGCTAAAGCTTAAATATACCGACTTATACGATGAAGATTACGATATGCATGAGGTGGTCGAGTCAGAGCCTTTTTGGGTTGATATTACAATTGAGGCGGGTACAGATTATACCTTGGTATTTAATCGTGCTGAAAATGCAGTAGCGGCTAAAGTATTTGCTCAATCGCCCATGGTAAGTTTAAAAGCTAAAGGCAGTGCGTTAGCTGCACCATTGAGTGTTGTCTCTAATAACCAACTTGCTAGCGAAGCGCCTGTTAGAACTATGCGAGAAGCACCAGCGGGTCCAGAAAAGCCAAGTAGGCCAATTAAACCTATTGCGCCTATTACAGGCAAAGGCATGCCAAGTGCGGCGCAAATGCTCGACTTTTGGTGGCAGCAAGCAACAGTTGCTGAGCGCAAAGCTTTTTTAGAAAAAGTAACAAACTAAGCTATTTAAAATAAGCATTAAAAAAGGGCCAAATTAGGCCCTTTTAGTTGTTACTTTACATTATTTATTATTCAAATAATGCGTCAATAGTGCCTTGTGCTAGTGGGTGGTATCCGGGACGTGCTTTTAAGTAAACACTCTGCGCCCAGTCTTTCTTACCGTTAGTGATAAGTGATTTGTACAGAGGCACAATTAGTTTACGACGACCAATACCTGATAAGTGCGCATCAAGTGCAGGGTAAATTGGCTGATAACCGTTGCCTACTGCTAGCATATACCATGCAAATGCACGTTCTGCGTTGGTTGATTGCGTTAAGTTAAACTCATCATCTAATTCAGTCATTTTCTCAATGCTTAAATCGCGTGGTAAGTTATTTAAAAAGTGCAACCACTCGTGTACTGTCCAGTTTGCTGTAGGTAACTGAGCAGCAGTTTTTGCGCCTTGCAACCAGGCTGTAGTTGCAGTATCAACCTTATCGAACGCATCAGAGGTAGGGTTAGGAGCATCTGTTGGTAAACCTGGCTCAAAAATCCACTCGTTCACTTTATCCATGCTAACAATACCTGGGTACTTGTTAATTAAATTAGCTTCAATATAGGTAACAAATTGTGCAGTCGTTAACGATTTAAAAGCAAACTCGTCAAAATAAGTTTTTACGAAAGGGTCAAACTTGTCACGACCAAACTTGTTTTCCAAGTAAATTAAGAATAATTGACCTTTAGTGTATGGTACCGAGCTAAATGCATCATCTGGGTCACGACCATTAAGCTTTAAGTTAAGGCGTGTGTCTGGCGCGTCAATGGTTTTAAGCTGCGCGCGAAGACCTGCTGCATCGAGTGCTTGTTCCATAACGGCACGGTCGCGGCCAAACACTTCTTCCATAATGCGGTTTTCAACGTATGAGGTAAAACCTTCGTTTAACCATAAATCTTCCCACGTTGCATTAGTCACTAAGTTACCAGACCAAGAGTGAGCAAGCTCATGCGCAATAAGGTTAACTAAGCTTTTATCGCCTGCAACAACGGTAGGGGTAATAAACGATAAACGTGGATTTTCCATGCCACCAAACGGAAAACTTGGCGGAAGCATGAGTAAGTCGTAACGGCCCCAAGCATAGTCGCCATACATGGCATTGGTTTTATCGATCATGGCTTGCGTGTCGTTAAATTCGGCAACAGAGGCTTCTAAAATTTCAGGCTCTGCAAATATACCCGTCTGATGAGACATTGCTTTAAATTCCAGGTTACCTGCACCAATGGCAATTAGGTATGGCGAAATAGCTTGCGGCATTTCAAAATGGTAGTCGCCATCTTTATAAAGCGCATCTTTGTTGTCTGCGCTCATAACCGCACGAATATCTTTAGGTGTGGTAATTCGTGCAGAGTAGGTTACACGCATTGCTGGAGTGTCTTGTACTGGTAACCAGCTACGAGCGTGAATTGCTTGCGATTGGCTGTACATAAACGGGTGCGTTTTACTGGCAGTTTGCGTAGGTGTTAACCATTGTAGACCAGATGCTTCTGGGCGACTGTTATAATAAATACGCACTATTTTAGCTTGGTTTTTAAATTCAATAGTAAGCTTTGAGCCTTTAACATCATCACGATTCGCTAAAGTGAATTTAGCTTTGTGCCAGCTGCCTGTTTGTGTTTGATACATTACTTTATCAAT